>JAITAP010000002.1 GCA_031284065.1 Prevotellaceae bacterium | reverse complement strand
CGCTCCGGTCGGAATGACGGGTGGGGGGACACGATGTTCGGCGCAAGCCTCCCCTCTCCTTTGGAGAGGGGTCGGGGGTGAGGTCTGGGAGTGAGGTGTTGTAGGTCGCTTGCGTCTTTCATTCCGTAGGAATGAATCGCTCGGTAGAAAAGGGCAATGTTCGCGGCGCAACACATTCCGGTAGGAATGTGCCCACAAATATTTCGGAGACATTCCTACGGAATGTCGGGTTTGGTGGCAGGGATGCTTTTCTACCGAGCGTTCCATCCCTAACGGGATGGCGTTTAACGCCGCCAATATCGCACGCCGCCGCGCCGTCCCGCTCCCACCGCTCCCGCTCCGCGCCGCCGCCATTCCGAGCGGAGCGAGGAACCGGAGCGAAGCGGAGCTCGGCGTAGCCAATCTCCCGCCTTACCACCAAACCCTTGCTGCCGCGATATGGCAAAAATGGCGGGAGGTTCCTCCGCTACGCGCACTCGTGCCTCGCGCGCTCCGGTCGGAATGACGGGAGGGGTGGGGACGCGATGCGCGGCGGGACGGGCGGCGGGACGGGCGGCGCGGCGGGCGGGACGGGCGGCGGGATGCGCGGCGGGATGCGCGGCGGGACGGGCGGCGCGATGCGGGGCGCGGGGGCGCGATGCGCGATGCGCGTTGCGTGGCGGGGCGCACGCCGTGCGTCTATGCTGTGGTGAAGCAACCTTTTTTAACGCTTTGGCTGCGCAGCCTTTAAAAACTTTGCTTACTTTTGTGCATCAATACGCCTCAACTAAACCCTTTAACCCTAATTGAAAGCTAACCGGCATATCGCTTTTTTCAGCAGCAGCGCGGCGAGACAATCGCCCGAAGCCTCTGCCATGCCCGCTAAAGCCTCAATTTACCCCCCCCCTCAGCTAATTGCCTGAAAATCAGTTGGTTACAAAACATTGCATTTGGCATACGCTGCGCCGTGAGGTGGCGGGAGCGTAGCGGTGCGCCATGCGCCACGTACCTCCGGCAGATGCTATACCTGTACTTACCCGCGCTCACGGCAACGCTCCCCACAGCTGTGCGCCCGCCGCAGCACGCGCGCCGCCCCCAGACCTTAAGACAGCCAAGCAGCGCTACGGCCCCTTTCATTACCATCAAAAACACTCACTACTTTTGTTTTAAAAAATTAAAATTTTATCCAAGCAAAAGGCGAAAGATAAAATAAAGAAAATTATAGATGTACATGAAATGGAAGAGCGTTAGCCCTGTTCCTGTTTTTGAAAAGCCACCAGCTTTTGAGAGCTCGCAAGCGTATAAATACTATGCTCACGCAAGGCGTGGGTTTGGCTTATTTGCAGGGGGAGCGCTCGGTGGCGCCTCAAAAGCAAGTAGGGGTGCAAGTCCCACGCTTTTTTTGTATAATTTACTGCTGCCAAGTTGGGGCTATAAGGCGAAAAAAAATATGGACGCTACCCGGGTCATCCCAAAAGCTTTGTACGCGCTACCGCTATTGCTGTTTAGCGTAAATACATTTTCGCAAACGGTGGAGCAGGTGAAAAAAGATAACACCTACTACTGGGGCGAAGGAGTGGACAAAACTACTTTGCTTGCCGACGAAAATGCGCTGTCCATGCTTATCGGCAGCATTTCGTCCCACGTGGAGAGCAGCTTCAACATGCAAACTACCGAAGTCTCTGACAGCAAGAAATCCAATTTCAAGCAGTACGTGAACAGCTTGGTAAAAACCTACTCCAACGCTACCATAAAAAATACGGAAATTTTGAGCTGGGGCGAAGAGCCGGAAGTACACGTATTCCGCTTCGTGAAGAAAGCGGAAGTGTACAAAATTTTTGCGGAGCGGGCAGCAAAGATTAAGGAGTTTGTAAAAAATGCGCTCCGTGCCGAAGAAAAGTATAAGGCAGCCGATGCTCTGCGCTACTACTACTGGGCGCTGCTTCTCTTGCAAAGCCACCCCGACGCGGGCAGCATGAGCATGGAGGCAGGCGGTAAAACAGTGAAGCTGGACGTTTACCTGCCCAAGCAAATCAACACGCTGTTTGACGAGCTGAGCTTTGCCGTAACCGGCAGGCAGGCGGACGAAAACCTGATGCAGTACATTTTTGGAATTAGCTACAAGGGTCAACCGGCGGGCAGCTGCGACTATTCGTTTTTCGACGGGCGCAACTGGTCGGTACCGGTGAGCGCAAAGGACGGGCAAGGCATTGCCGAAATGGTTGGAGACAGCGCCGCGCATAAGGAAATCCGCGTAAAAATTGAGTATGCGTTCGAGAACGAGTGGAAAACGGATACCGAGGTGAACGATGTGCTGCGCAAGGTGGAGCCGGTGATTTTTAAAAAGAGCTATATGACCGTTCCGCTTGCGAAGCGGCAACCGGCTCGCGCCGTACCCCGTAAAGCGTCCGTAGCGTCGGCGCCTGCCTTGCCGGTGCAAAGCGTAAAAATGGCAGATGGCGCTCCGTTTATGACCATGCTGGAGCGGGTGGAGCAAGCCATCAGGACAAAAAATTACGCTTCGGTGCGCGACTGCTTCACCGACGACGGCTACGATGTGTTCACGCGGCTGGTGCAGTACGGACGCGCGGTGATTATTGCCAAGCCCAAATACTCGTTTATGGAGTTTGAGGACGACATTCTGGCGCGCTCCCTGCCCATGCGCTTTAGCTTTAGCAACAACCGCCGCGCGTTTGTGGAAGATGTGGTGTTCAACATTTCGCAGAGGAGCGGGAAAATACGCTCCCTCTCGTTTGCGCTGCCCAACAACGTATGCAGCGATATTTTGAAGTACGAAAAATGGGGCGAGTACTCGCGGGTAGCGATTATCCACTTTATTGAAAACTACAAAACCGCCTACGCGCTGAAGCGGCTCGACTACATTGAGTCCATTTTTTCGGACAACGCGCTGATTATAGTAGGGAAAATAGTGAAAACCTGTACCGATGCGGAGAGGCAAATTTTTACCAGCGCAACAAAGCTGACGCAGTACAGCAAGGAGCAATACGTTAAGCAGCTTGCGTCGGTCTTTAAAAGCAACGAGTACGTAAACCTGAAATTTACCGATATAAGCGTTAAAAAAGCCGGTGCGGGGGGAGAAATATACGGCGTGCAGCTCCAGCAAAGCTACTTCTCCACGAGCTACGGCGATAAGGGTTACCTTTTTCTGATGGTTGACCTGAACAAGCCGGAAGAGCCCGTTATCCACGTCCGCACGTGGCAGCCGGAAAAAGACCCCGACTTTGGACTGTATGATATATCAAGTTTTTAAGCTATGAGTAAGCTATTTTGCAGGCTATTTGCTACCGCTGCGCTGCTTGGGTGCATCGCGGTTTCCGCTCAGGACAACAAGATGGGCGTGGAAAGCTTTACGCGGGACGACCGCGATCAGGCGGCGCGCGTTACCAGCCCGCGCAAAGACCAGAACGACAAGGTGTGCGCCATTGTGAGAATAGAAACACCGTTGTTGTTGCAGGATTTTACATTTGACGCCGGCATGATTGCCGTAATGCACACCGAGCAACGAAAAGGCGAAATATGGCTTTGGCTCTCTCCCGGCGCGCAAAGGCTGACTATCCAGCACAAGTACCTGGGGGTAGTGCGCAACTACGAGTTCGGCGAGTCGCTGAAGGAGGCTACCGTGTACATCATGAAGCTGAAATCGGGCACCGTAAAAACGGTGGTGGAGGATAACGTTACGCTCCAATATATGGAGGTTCACTGTGGGATAGAGGGCGCTACTATCAAGATAGATGACGAAGCGCCGGAGCCATTTACAGACGGAAAGTTTCAAAAAGCGCTATCGTACGGAAAGCACCGCTACACGGTGGAAGCGCCCATGCACCACCCGGAGAGCGGCGTAAAGGAGGTAACGGCGCAAAAAGCC
>JAITAP010000159.1 GCA_031284065.1 Prevotellaceae bacterium | reverse complement strand
TTCGCTTCTTGCAGGAGGTAGAGGAGCGTCAGACGGTTGTTCCCGAGGAGCTGCAGGAGAACGACGATATTCGCAAAGCGCTGGACATGTGCGAAGAGGGCGCTTTCACGGAGGTCGAGTTGGCTACCTACGAAAAATACTGGGACATCATCCGTACCGAGCAAGCTCTTCTCGCCGAAAGCCTTGATAAAGGCAGAGCGGAAGGCAGGGCAGAAGGCAGGGTAGAAGGCGAAGCCAAAGGCCGAGCGGAAGGCAGGGCAGAAGGCGAGGCAAAAGGCAGAGAGGAAAGTTTAGCCGACGTTGTCTTCAAGGGGACGCGTAGCGGCTTTTCTTTAGAGCAAATACAAGCGTTGACAGGGCTTGGCGAGGGAAAATTCTGGAAATTCTTCGCTCAAACGACGAAAAACTTGTATAAGTTGAGGCTTGATTACGCCGAATTTCCGCGCGGAGGTGCGCGTGTCATCAAACCTCATTCCAACCTCATTTACCTGACAAAACAACCGCAGTAGCAGTTGAGGTAGGGCGGCGCAAACTTTCGTGCTATGCGCAATTACTCACTTGTGTTTATCTTTAAAGGTTTACTCCTCGACAATCAGCGTTGCCGACGTGCAGCGCGTGGGGGTTATGCTCAGGTAGTCGCCAACGCTGTGGCTATTGCGCGGGAATACGACCACCATGTTTTGAGAAGTGCGCCCAAAAAGTTGCTCTTTGGATTTTTTTGAGAAGCCTTCGGCTAAAACTTCTACCGCTTTGCCTACGTATGGGAGCTTTGCCTTGAGCGAGAGCTCGTTTTGCAGCGCGATAATTTCGCTCAAGCGGCGCGTTTTCACCTCTTCCGGCACATCGTCTTTGTAGCGGCGTGCGGCTTTGGTGTTGGGGCGTTCGGAGTACATGAACATGAATGAAAAGTCGTAGCCTGCCTCGCGCATGAGCGAGAGGGTTTGCCGGTGGTCTTCCTCTGTTTCGGTACAAAACCCCGCTATCAGGTCGGTGGAAATGCTGCACGCGGGCAGTATTCTCCGGATAGCGTCGATGCGCTTCAGGTAGTCTTCGCGCGTGTATTTGCGGTTCATCAGCTCCAGCACGCGGGTGCTGCCGCTCTGCGCAGGGAGGTGTATGCTCTTGCAAATGTTGTCGTGCTGCGCCATCACGTGCAGCGCTTCGTCGCTCATGTCTTTGGGGTGCGAGGTTGAGAAGCGCACGCGCATTTTGGGCGACAGCAGGGCAACTTTCTCAAGCAGTTGGGCAAAGGTGCAGGTTTCCGCCTCGCGGTCGCCGGTACGCGCCGTGTAGCTGTTCACGTTTTGCCCCAGCAGCGTTACCTCCCTGTATCCGCTGTCGATGAGCGTTTGCACCTCGCGCAGTATGCTCTGCACGTTGCGGCTGCGCTCGGCTCCGCGCGTGTAGGGTACTACGCAGTAGCTGCATGCGTTGTTGCACCCGCGCATGATGGATACGAACGCCGACACGCCGTTGCTGTCGTAGCGCACCGGCGCAACTTCGGCGTATGTTTCTTCGCGCGACAGCTCCACGTTTACGCCTTTTTGTCCGGCTTTTGCCAAGCTCACGAGGTTGGGCAGCTCGCGGTACGCGTCCGGGCCAACAACGAGGTCAACGGATTGCTCCTGCTCCATGAGCCTTTCCTTGAGCCGCTCTGCCATGCAGCCAATAACGCCCAGCATGAGCTGCGGTTTTTTGCGCTTCAGCGCACGCAGCTCGGCGAGCCGTCCCCACACGCGCAGCTCGGCGTTTTCGCGAATGGAGCAAGTGTTTATCAGCACAAGGTCGGCGCTTTCGGCAGCGCTGCACATGGCGTAGCCTTGCCCGCGCATGACGGACGCTACTACTTCGCTGTCGTTTACGTTCATTTGGCAGCCGTATGTTTCGATGTACAGCAGGGGAGTATGGGAAGTCATGCGCTTTTACCGGGGGGTGTAGTAGTGTTGCTCTATTTTGTCTGCCAAGTCGTTGTTGTAGGTGCTGACCATATCGCCTATCCGGAACAGGTCGATAATGCTCCAGATAATGGTAACGGGAAGCCCCACGCCAACGAGCGAAAGGACAAGCATGACCGTGCCGGAGCGCTTCTTGCCGATGTAAAAACGATGCAGCCCCAGAAATCCAAAAAAGATGCAGAATGTGGCGGCAATCGCCGCTGAACGTTTATTTGCTTCGTACCGGATTATCTTTGATGTATTCATGCTTGCTTACTTTTCAAGGTTTCTTATTGCAGCTTGCAGCGTAGTATCTACGTTATCCAAAAACGGATAAAATCCCTCGTCGTCCAGAGGCGTGCTTCTTCCGATTTGGGCTTTAACCTGCGCGGATATAAGCTTCTGGCAGGCGCGCAGCTCTTCCCAGCTGCCGGTTACGCCGTTGCTCGCGGCGTAGGCGGTGAAGCTGCCGATGAGATTTCGCCGCCTCAGGTACCTGTGAAGCTCTGCAATGGACTTTATCTTGTTCAGCCTTGCTCTGTTGGCGTCCGAGAACTGAAGCGCAAACTTATAGATTAAATTTCTGCGGAATACTTTCAGGTAGTAGCCGTTGACATTTAAAGTATCAAATGGCACAAAAACGTCGGGCATAATGCCTCCTCCGCCGTACACTACTCTTCCGCTGCGCGTGAAGTAGCGTAGCGAATCGTTTTGCTTGATGCTGTCCACCACGTCCATCTCACCGTGTTCGTAGCGGCGTTGCATTTCCGTGTAGTAGTCGTCGTTTTCGCCGTTGCTGCTGTAGGGTCGCTGAATACAGCGTCCCGCAGGCGTGTAGTATCGCGCCACCGTGAGGCGCATACCCGACCCGTCGTTGAAGAAAACAGGCTCCTGCACCAGCCCCTTGCCAAACGAGCGCCGCCCTACAATCAGCCCCCGATCGTTGTCTTGTATAGCGCCTGCCAGCACCTCGCTTGCCGACGCAGAGCTTTCATCGACGAGAATTGCCACGGGGATTTTGAGCAGCAACCCGTGCCGGTCTGCAATGTAATCCTTGCGCTTGGAGCTCCGGCCTTCGGTATATACGATAAGTTCGCCTGCGTCCAGAAATTCGTTGGCAATTTCGATAGCCTCTTCGAGGTATCCGCCGGAGTTGCCGCGCAGGTCAAGCACCATGTTTTGCATGTTTTCGTCCAGCAGCTTCTGCGTCGCATCCCTAAATTCCTTATATGTGCTGCGCGAAAATTTGGATATTTTTATGTAGCCGGTATGGGGCGTTGACATGTAGGCCACATCTACGCTTTTGACCGGAATTTTCCCCCGCGTTACGGTTATCGAGACGAGCTCTTTTTCGCCGGCACGCTTTAATCCCACCTTAACCTTGCTGCCATTTTTGCCGCGCAGCAGCCTCATCACGCTGTCCTGCGGTATATTGCGACCTGCAATGAGGCTGTCGTTGACGGCAATAATCCGGTCGCCTGCCTGTATGCCTGCACGCTCGGACGGGCCTCCAACCACAATATTCATTACGACAACCGTATCCGAAGGCATACTGAACACAATGCCGATTCCATCAAAATTTCCCTCCAGCGGTTCGTTGGTTTTCTCCATTTCTGAGGCGGGAATGTATATCGAGTGCGGGTCTAACGATTTTAGCATCACCTCTATTGATTTTTCTTCAATGTCCTTGTGCGAAATATGGTCAACGTAGGCTTTGTCAATGTAGTTGAGGATTGCGTTAAATTTATTCCACTTCTGTACCGCCTGATATTGCCGTTGCAGGTTTGATTCCTGCACGCGAATACCAAGCATAAAACCCAGCGTTAGCGCTCCAAGCAGGACGAGCGGAAACGTTATCTTCCTTTTGTCGAATTTTTTAGCCATTTATTAGTAGTGTATTAAATGTTAATTTGCTGAACGTCAATGCCTGCCCGCTCTAGCAAGTTGATACCGTTGACGTCGTGGTAGTGGTCGGCAAAAACAACGCGCTTAACGCCCGCCTGAATTATCAGCTTGGCGCACTCCATACACGGCGACGAGGTAACGTAAAGCGTTGCGCCCTCGCTGCTGTTGTTGGACCTTGCCACCTTTGTGATAGCGTTCGCTTCTGCGTGCAGCACGTATGGCTTGGTAACATCGCCATCTTCGCACTCATTCTCAAACCCCGAGGGCGTGCCGTTGTACCCATCCGAAATAATGATACGGTCTTTGACCAGCAGCGCACCCACCTGGCGGCGCTTGCAGTAGGAGTTTTTTCCCCATATTCGCGCCATCTCCAAGTATCTGCAATCAAACTGATGCTGCCTCGAATTATTATTCAAACTACTCACGTGTAATGAATTAACTTATTTTGTGGGGTGATGAATTAGTTTGCAAGTTTAATCAAAAAACGTAAAACGGCAAAATTATTTTGTAAAACACCATATTCTGATTAAGTTTGCAGTCTTTTATCGGCAGCCTGCGGAGAGCATACGGCCTGCCTTTTGTAAAATTTACTTACGTGATGGACGCTGAAAAAATATTAGCCATACAGAAAGATATTGTGCGGGTGCTTCGCAACATCTACGACCCCGAAATTCCGGTAAGCGTGTACGAGCTTGGGCTTATCTACGAGGTGCAGGTAAGCGAAGAGGGCAAGGTCGATATAGCGATGACGCTCACCGCGCCCACCTGCCCTATTGCAGACGATATTGTGAGAGACGTGAAAGAGCAGGTGGCGCAAGTGCCCGGCGTAACGGAAGCAAGCGTAAACCTCACCTTTGAGCCGCCGTGGGGCAAGGAAATGATGAGCGAGGAAGCCAAGCTTCAGCTGGGGCTATTGTGACGCTGAACGCTGAAAATTGAAAGCTGAAAATTGCGAGTTGAACGCTGAAAATTGTATTTGCCTTGCTGACCTCCGACTTCATACAATCCGCCGCGCGCAGCGCAGGCTTTGACGCCTGCGGAGCTGTCGTCCTGAGCGCACTGCCGGACGACGTGCTCCGCAACTTTGACGAATGGATACGGCGCAGCTACCACGCCGGGATGCGCTACATGGAGCGACACCCGCAAAAACGCGCCGACCCGCGCCTGCTAATGAAGAGCGGCGCGCGCACGGCGGTGGTAACGCTTTTTTCGTACAAGCCGCAGCGCCGGCAGCCGCCGCACCTGCCGCAGGTGTCGTGCTACGCCTACGGCATAGACTACCACGAGGCGCTCAAGCAAAAGCTTTGGACGCTGCTGGCCGCGCTGCAAGCCGAACAGCCTGCGCTGCGAGGGCGCACGCTTGTTGACACTGCGCCGCTACAGGAGCGGTACTGGGCGGCCGCAGCCGGGTTGGGGTGGCTGGGCAAAAACGGAATGTTGATTAGCAAAGAGCTTGGCTCGTACACTTTCATAGGGGTACTGCTCTTGAGCGACGAGGTAGAGAGCGTCGCCAAGCCGCTGAAAAACCGCTGCGGCAGCTGCACGCGCTGCGTTAACGCCTGCCCTGCGGGTGCAATTCTGGACAGCGGAAGAGTGAATGCGCGTCGCTGCCTGTCGTATCGCACCGTAGAAAAATATTCCAATCCTCTGCAGGGCGACGAAGCAAGCGTGGCAGAGGATGAAAAAACGGCTACCCCGCGATACGTTTTCGGCTGCGATATTTGTCAGGAAGCTTGCCCTTGGAATGAGCGGGCGAAAACGGCGGCGCATGACGAGATGCAAATCCTGCCCCAGCTGCTCACGCTCACCGCCGCCGACTGGCTGGCCATGTCCGCCGAAGAGTTCGACAAAATATTTGAACATTCGCCCATAAAGCGCGCAACGCTGCAAGGCATGAAAGAAAACGTGAGGGCAACGGAGAGAGCTGAAAGTTGAAAATTAACTCGGAGGAACATTCATTATTCGTTATTCATTATTCGTTATTCATTATTTTCATTATTCCTAAATTAAAAATGAAAATTCTTTTACTTGGTTCCGGTGGGCGCGAGCATGCGCTGGCGTGGAAAATGAAGCAAAGCAAGGCGCTATCGCAGCTTTTTATTGCGCCGGGGAACGCCGGTACAGCCTCGCTTGGGGTCAACGTGCCGGTTGACCCAAACGATTTTGCCGCAGTAAAGGCTGTTGTGCTGAAAAATGCGGTGGACATGGTGGTGGTAGGCCCCGAAGAGCCGCTGGTGCGGGGCATTTTCGACTACTTTGCCAACGACGATGCGCTGAAGAATATTCCGCTGGTAGGCCCCTCAAAAAAGGGCGCGATGCTGGAGGGAAGCAAGGATTTTGCCAAGCAGTTCATGGCAAAGCACAGTATCCCTACGGCTCGCTACAAGTCGTTCACGCGCGACAGCATTGCCAACGGCTTTGCCTTTCTGGAGTCGCTCGCGCCGCCCTACGTGCTCAAAGCCGACGGGCTGGCTGCTGGTAAGGGCGTGCTGATTTTGGACAGCCTGAGCGAGGCAAAAACGCAGCTGGAGGAAATGCTCAACGGCATGTTTGGCGAATCGAGCCGCACGGTGGTGGTGGAGGAGTTTCTGAGCGGCGTGGAGCTGTCGGTTTTTGCCCTAAGCGATGGCAAATCGTACAAAATATTGCCCGAAGCAAAGGACTACAAGCGTATAGGCGAGGGCGACACGGGGCTGAATACCGGCGGCATGGGAAGCGTTTCGCCGGTACCGTTCGCCACGCCGGAGTTCATGGAAAAAGTGCGCACGCGCATTGTAGAGCCAACCATTAGAGGCTTGCAGGCGGAAGGTATTATCTACAAAGGCTTCATTTTTTTCGGCTTAATAAGCGTAGGCGGAGAACCGCTCGTGATTGAGTACAACGTGCGCATGGGCGACCCCGAAACCGAAAGCGTCATGCTGCGCCTCGACGCAGATTTGGTTGACCTGTTTGACGGCGTTGCCAAAGGAAATCTGTCGGAGCGGTCGTGCCGCCATTCGCCGCAGGCGGCAGCGTCTGTGGTGTGCGTGAGCGGAGGCTACCCCGGCAGCTACAAAAAGGGAGCTGCCGTAAGCGGATTGGAAGACGTGCGGGAATGTATTGCCTTTCATGCCGGCACAAGAGCCAACGGCGAAAAAGTAGAAACGGCCGGCGGTCGCGTGCTGGCGCTTTCGTCGCTTGCCGACTCCCTCCCCCAAGCGTTGGAAAAATCCTACGCCGCCGCCGCAAAAGTTGAGTACGACGGGAAGTATCTCCGCAGGGACATAGGGAAAGATGTTTTGCCCTGATGCGCCGCATAATTCGGGAATTTTATGTACATTTGCCAGATAAAAACGTCAAACATACATACTCCTGCCCTTGCTGATTTTTGAAAATCGACAGGCGCAGATACCAAGACAAACAACCCGTAAGTAATATATGCCACGAATTTCAGAGAAAGGATTGTACATGCCCTCATCGCCTATACGCAAGCTGGCGCCGTATGCCGAAGCCGCAAAGCGTATGGGGCGAAAGGTTTACCACCTCAACATTGGACAGCCCGATATTGTTACGCCGCAGGCAGCGCTGGACGCCATAAAAAATTGCAGCAAAAACATTGTCGAGTACGGCCCTTCGGCGGGAAACGAGTCCTACCGTCGCGGGCTGGCAACGTACTACCAAAAGCTGGGAGTAAGCGTAAATTTCGACAATATTCTCATTACCAACGGCGGCTCGGAGGCAATCCTGTTTTCGTTTATGGCGTGCTTCAACCCCGGAGATGAGGTTATTATTCCGGAGCCGTTTTACGCCAACTACTGGGCTTACGCGATTGAAGCGGGCGTGAACGTGAAGCCCATAACGTCCAGCATTGACGACGATTTTGCGCTGCCGCCCATTGGGGCGTTTGAGCGCCTGATAACCCCAAAAACAAAGGGAATATTCATCAGCAACCCCAACAACCCCACGGGATGCCTCTACTCCAAAGCCGACTTGGAGCGCTTGGCCGTTATCGTAAAAAAGTACGATTTGTACCTCTTTTGCGACGAGGCGTACCGCGAATTTTGCTACGACGGCCAGCAAAGCTACTCCGCCATGCAGCTGCAAGGGTTAGAAGACCACGTTGTGCTGATTGACTCCGTATCGAAACGCTACAGCATGTGCGGAGCGCGGGTGGGCGCAATCATCAGCCGGAACAGGGATGTTCTTGCGGCGTCGCTCAAGTTTGGGCAAGCCCGCCTGTGCCCCCCGTTCTACGGGCAAATAGCCGCCGAAGCTGCGCTGGCCACCCCCGCGTCGTACTTTGAAAAAGTGCACCACGAGTACGTCAGCCGCCGAGACTTCATGGTTGACGAGCTCAACCGGATAGAGGGCGTTTACTGCCCCAAGCCGCAAGGCGCATTCTACGCTATGGCTCGCCTGCCCATCGAAAATTCGGACAAGTTTGCGCAGTGGCTGCTCGAGGAGTTCAGCTACAAAAATCAAACGGTAATGGTAGCGCCCGCCACCGGATTCTACTTTACGCTCGGCTTGGGCTTGAATGAGGTCAGGCTGGCGTACGTGCTCAACATTGGCGACCTGCAAAGCGCGATAACGTGCCTGAAAGAAGCCCTGAAAATTTACCCCGAAAAAATATGAACTTTACAGAATCAAGCCTGCAAGGTGTATGGATTATTGAGCCGAAAGTATTTGCCGATGCTCGCGGATACTTCATGGAAACCTACCGCGAAAGCCTGTTTGAGCAGCACGTAGGGAAAATAAACTTTGTGCAGGACAACGAATCAAAGTCCGCGCGGGGCGTGCTGCGAGGTTTGCACTACCAGCTGCCGCCGTTTGCGCAGAGCAAGCTGGTGCGCGTCATTAGCGGCGAAGTGCTCGACGTGGCGGTTGATATTAGAAAAGGCTCTCCCACCTTTGGGCGGCACGTGGCCGTAGCGTTGACGGCGGAAAACAAGCGGCAGCTGTTTATTCCGAAAGGTTTTGCGCACGGGTTTTTAGTGCTCAGCAGCGAGGCGATTTTCACCTACAAGGTCGATAACGTTTACGCGCCTCAGCATGAGCGCAACATCCGCTTTGACGACCCCGACATTGGCATAGATTGGGGAATGAATACAAACCAACTTTTGCTTTCAGAGAAGGACAGAAGCAACGCAAAACCATTTTGCGAAGCGGAGATTTTTTGACAATAGCAAAAACGTTAGCTCTGACGTAGATTTTTCAGATGTTTCAAAGACAGACGTGCTCGTGAATTTCGTACTTGTCCTTTCCGATAAAGATGATGGCAGCGTAGCGAACGTCGCTGCGTGCGGAAAAATAGTGCGCCTTTCGGTACCGGTCTATCTGGGCGAAAGCCTGCTCCTTTGCGCGCTGTAGCGTTGCCTTGCTTTTTTCGCCCTTTTTGAGGTACTTCACCTCCCATACCCACTCGTACTTGACGTCCGGCAGCAGGGGGCTTCGTTGCAGGTACATGTCCACGTAGCCGCCCTCCACCTCCCGCTCGGATATGGGAACGTACAGCTTGCTCTGGAAAAG
>JAITAP010000129.1 GCA_031284065.1 Prevotellaceae bacterium | reverse complement strand
AATACGCTGCGAACGCAAACGGGGCATATCCAAATACACGGCAAAGGGTACTGGGATGATAAAATTACCGACAACTTCATGCTTGCCGACGCGGAAACTATTGCCCGCCTCGAAACGGTTGAGAATGTTGAAAATGTTTCGCCCCGCGTAGAAACCTTTGCTATGGCCTCGTTTGGGTTGCTAACCAAAGGGGTTGCCGTCATCGGCATTTCGCCCAGGCAGGAGGCGGCAAAGTCAAACCTGCCCATCCGCCTTGTCCGGGGCGAGTACCTTTCGGAAGCCGACAACGGCGTGCTGATTGGCGAAGGGCTGAGCAAGTACCTCCGGATAGACGTTGGCGACACGCTGGCGTTCATCGGGCAGGGATACCACGGCGCGAGCGCGGCGGGGCTGTTCCCCGTGCGGGGCATTTTGAAAATGATAACCAGCGAAATGGACAACGGCATGACCTACATAACGCTGCCGTCGGCACAAGGGCTCATCGACATGCCCAACGGCTACAGCGGTATTCTCATCGCCGTCAAAGACAACGACCTTTTGGGCAAAACCATACAGTCCATTGAGGGCATAGTGGATACAAGCGCGCTGAACGTGTACTCATGGCATTTTACGATGGAGCGTCTCCTGCAAACTGCGGCAACGGACAAGGCTTTCAGCAACATGATGCTGTACATCCTGTACCTGATAGTGGGCTTTGGGATTTTGGGCACGGTCATCATGCTGACCAACGAAAGGAAGCGGGAGTTCAGGATGCTTGTTTCGCTCGGTATGCAGCGCCCGCGCCTTGCCGGCATGGTGAGCCTCGAGCTGCTCGCCATGTCGCTGCTTGGCGTGGCGGCGGCGATTGCCGTTTCCGTGCCCATAGCGCACGTGTTCGCGCTTCACCCCATCGAGTTGACCGGCACAATGGCAGAATCGTACAGCAGCTACGGCATGGAGCCAACGCTGCCAACGTCCACCGACGCCGCCATATTTATCCGGCAAATCTTGATGATACTTGCCATCACGGTGGTATCGACAATTTACCCGGTACGGAAAATCTTGAAATTAAAATTAGTTGAAAAATAAAAATTGAGCATTATGGTAGCAACTTTGGCTTGGAAAAACATTTGGCGCAACAAGGTACGGAGCGGCGTCATTCTGGGAGCAATAGGGATTGGCTTGTTTGCAGGCTTTTACCTGTCGGCTTTCATGAGCGGGTGGATGGTCGCCACAGTAAACAGCGATATAGACACGTACTTGTCGCACGTGCAGATACACGACACGGCGTTTCTGTCCAACGGCGACGTAAACGCCTTCTTTATGGAGGGGCAGGTGAAAGAAAAAATCGCGCAGTCGGGGCTGCCCGCCTCCGTGTCCTGCCACCTCAAGCTGTCGGGCATGTTGGCTTCGGCAAACAACGCCATCGGCGTAACGGCAAAGGGCGTGAACGTCGAAGAGGAAAAGGCCATATCCACCGTGTGGAAGCAAATTCCGGACACGCTGGGCGCGTTTCTCCCCGGCGAGGCGCGAATGGCCATCGTTATCAGCCGGAAAATTGCCGAAAAGCTGAAGGTGAAGCTGAAATCGAAAATCGTGTTCACCTTTCAGGACGCCACGGGGGAAATGCAGAGCATCGCCTTCCGCGTCTGCGGCATTTACAAAACCACCAACGCGGCATTTGACGAGGGGACTGTTTTTGTGCGCCGCGATGATATTTTTGCGTACACCGGCCTGCCGGACGGGGCGGCGCACGAGGCGGCAATAAAAGTCGCCGACTTGGAAACCTGTAGCATCGTTGCGCCGCAAGTCAAAGCCCTGTTCCCCGCGCTGGACGTGCAGAGCTGGGACGAAATCAACCCCGTGCTGTCGATGAGCCTGGGGATGATAGAAATGTTTGCGATAATCATCAACGCTATTTTTTTGTTTGCCATGTCGTTTGGCATCATCAACACCATGCTGATGGCGGTGCTGGAGCGCACGCGCGAGCTGGGTATGCTCGGCGCAATCGGGATGAGCAAAGGGAAAATATTCCGTATGGTTATGCTGGAAACCGTTTTTTTGACCCTGCTGGGGAGCCTTGCGGGGATAGCGGCGAGCGTTGCCGCCATTGTGCCCTTCATGCAAAGCGGGATAGACTTGAGCTTCATGATAGAAGACATGTTTGAGGATTTTGGGTTCGGGTCTATCGTCTATCCGGTGTTGAGCCTCGAAATGTTCGTAGAGATTCTTGTGCTGGTCGTCATTGCGGGGATTCTCTCCGCCATCTACCCGGCAAGAAAAGCGCTGAAATTGAACCCGCTGGAGGCAATAAGAAAGTGAGCCGCCAAAAATTTCTATTGAGAATAGTGAGTTTTAGCAAAAAACTTCTATCCGGCAGATACGTCCGGCACGAGCTGTATCCCTTTTCCTGCAAGGAGTTTCTGATATTCGGGAATCAGCAGGCGTTGCTGCAAAATACATACGGAATAGCTGAGCGTGCGCAGCTGAAAACGCTGTTTAATGAATATTTTACGACGGGGGTATTTCCCGCTTTTGTGCGCACCAAAGAGCCTGATACGCTGAAGCGTCTGTTTGAAAATATTCCGTATAAAAATGTTATGGCTCGAAACGAGCTGACGGGATGATTACCGCATGAGCGAAACGCTGCAAGTATGCGCGGTTTTTGAAAATGCGCAACCGGAAAAGCGTGAAGTTGACGGGTTAATGGAAGCGTTTGAGGCGTATTCGCTGGAAAAGGGCGTAATCCTCACGCTTGACGTGGCTGACAACGTGATGAGCAATTGAGTATAACCGAAGTAAATAATAAAACATGCAACACATTTTTCTCAACCCCGATGCGTGGATAGCGTTTTTGACGCTGGTATTCCTGGAAGTTGTGCTGGGAATCGACAACATTATTTTCCTGTCGATTATGTCCGGCAATGCGCCGAAGAACAGGCAGGCAAAGGTTCGAAAAGCGGGCTTGCTGTTGGCGATGCTGGGGCGAATTGCCCTGCTGTTTGGCGTGTCGCTGCTGATTAGGCTGACGCAACCCTTGCTCACGGCGGCGGGCGGGTGGATGTCGTTTACGGTCAACGGGCAGAGTATTATCATCCTGCTGGGGGGATTGTTTCTGCTGTACAAAAGCGTTAGCGAAATACACCACAAGCTGGAGGCAAAGGACGACGCTCCGGCGGTGAAAGCGAAAACCGGCAGCACGGCGATGATTATCGTGCAAATATTTTTGCTCGACTTGGTGTTTTCTATGGATAGCGTGCTGACCGCCATTGGGATGGTGAGCTTCACGACGTTTGGGTACGCCGGCGCTATGGCGATAATGGTTGCAGCCATTGTGGTAACGGTGCTGATTATGCTGTTTTTTTCGGCGCCGGTCAGCAAGTTTGTCAACAACCACCCCACGGTGCAGATGCTGGCGCTGTCGTTCCTGATACTCATTGGCGTAACGCTGCTGGTAGAGGCGGGGCACTTGGCGCGCCTGACCATTCTTGGAAATACGGTTGGCGAAATACCCAAAGGCTACATCTACTTTGCCATCCTGTTTTCGCTGGGCGTGGAAACGTTGAACCTAAGAATGAAAAAGAAGAAACGGTAGCATCGTGTTGCTGTACGTTGGCGCGCAGGCCTGAAAAAATTGCGCCGCCGGAGAGTGCGTAAAATCCGAGTAAATCCGTTTTCCCTGTGCAATCTGTGCGCTAAAAAATTGACCGATATAAAAACCTGCAAATTATGTTAGGCGAGAATAATAGTAAGAAAATATATGAATTTGAGGCGGAAATAAAAAAAGTCTCTGGTATAGACGGCGCTTACATTGAATTTCCCCATGACCTGAGAGCCGAGTTTGGTAAGGGTCGGGTGAAAGTTCATGCCGAATTTGACGGCGAACCATACGATGGGAGTATTGTCAACATGGGCGTCAAAAACGCCGACGGTTCGGTTTGCTATATTATTGGCGTCCGGAAAGGTATCAGGGACAAAATCAACAGGCAAGCTGGCGACAGGATTAAGGTAGCAATAAAAGAGCGAGAATAAAATGGTTGAACAACAAAACATTGAGTACAAATCCATTTGGAAAGACGAATGTCTCAAATAGGTATGCGGCTTTGCCAACGCGCAGGGCGGCGTTATCCACATTGGAAAAGATGACAGCGGAAAAATTATCGGCAGACATGGCGCTGAAAAGAAAATGCTGGAAGATATTCCCAACAAAATTACTACCATTTTGGGCATCGTTGCAGATGTAAATTTGCATCAAACATTTTTTGTTTTAGCAACTCTGTAGGTGTCGGTGCATTTTATATATTGAAAAAATGACAATTGGCTCGCAAACTCGTAATGAACTTACAATCAAATTTATATAGAGATAAAATGATATTTCTTGAATGAATGTGAGATAAAAGCATACTCGGAAAATAAAAACCTGCAAATTATGAAAATTCTGTAATTCTGTAAATTAACTATTAATCAAACATGAACGCAATCATCGAAATCAAAGATTTGTGCAAAATCTACAAAGACCAAGCGCAGGAAGTACGCGCCGTAGATGGCGTAACGCTGAACATTGCCGAAGGCGAATTTACCGCCATCGTGGGGCCCTCCGGCTCGGGCAAAACCACCCTGCTAAACCTCATCGGAGGGCTGGACGCGCTCACGTCGGGAAGCCTGCGCGTGGGGGGCGGCGACATTTCACTCCTGACAAAAAGACAGCTGACCGCTTTCCGGCTGCACCACATCGGGTTCATTTTTCAGGCGTACAACCTGATACCGGTGCTGACCGCCAAAGAAAACGTTTCGTTTGTGATGGAGCTACAGGGGCGACCCAAAAACGAAATTGACCGGCGGGCGACGGAGCTGCTACAGGCCGTTGGGCTGGGCGACCGCATGGACAGCCGCCCCGCCAAGCTCTCCGGCGGACAGCAACAGCGCGTAGCCGTTGCCCGCGCCTTGGCGTCGAAGCCGAAGTTTGTCCTCGCCGACGAGCCAACCGCCAACCTCGACAGCAAATCCGCTGAAAATTTGCTGGACATCATGGAGCAGCTGAACAGGCAGGAGGGGGTAACGTTTATCTTCTCCACCCACGACCCGCGCATCATGGCAAAAGCCAAGCGGATTGTTACCCTCGAAGACGGAAAAACAGTGAAAGACGAAGTTATTGTACGTTAGCACGCAGACGGCGCAGATTAGGCAAAGGGAGTTTTGTGTAAATCTCCTCAATCTGCGCCACCTGCGGTTAAAAATTGCCGCCAAAAAAATGAATAAAACCCGTATAAATCTGTATGCTAAAAGCCGCTACCTTACAAGGCGTATGGCGTGCGCCGCGCTACTCGCCGTGTGCTGCGCGCTGCCCGCTCACGCGCAGGAGCTGTCGGGTTATGTTAACAGAATGTTTTCGCTCGTTTCTCAGCAGCCTGCCGACGAAACGTGGTGGCAGTCGCAGGTGCACAACCGCCTCAGCTTCGGCTGGCAATTTTCGGAGCATTGGCGGGTGGACGCCGGTATGCGCAACCGCTTCATGCTGGGCAGCGAGGCAATGATTCAGCCCGAAAGCACGGAGTTTGACGCGGGGTTGGCGGATTTGTCGTGGAACTGGGTAGCGGGGAAAAAGGTGTTGGGCAATACCCTGATAGACCGCCTGTCCGTTACCTTTGAGCGGGACAAGTGGCAGCTGAGGCTCGGCCGGCAGCGAATTAACTGGGGGCAGACGCTTGTCTGGAACCCCAACGATATTTTCAACACGTACTCTTTTTTCGATTTCGACTACCCCGAACGCTCCGGCTGCGACGCTTTCCGCGCGACGTACTACCACAGCGAGACCGCCTCGTCGGAGCTGGCGGCTTCGGTCAACCGCGACGGCAAGCTCACCGCCGCGCTCCTGCACCACTGGAGCCGGAAGAATTTTGACTTTCAGCTCATGGCGGGCGAGCAGGCGCAGGCAGACCTTGTGCTGGGCGGCGCATGTACGGGCGATTTCGGCGGGCTATGCTGGCGGAGCGAGGCGGCGATTTTCCGTCCGGTGCGGAATTTTTCCGATACGACAACCGTTGTGGCGGCATCCGTCGGCGTGGACTACACCTTTGGCAGCTCGCTAACGTTGCAGGCGGAGGCGCTGTACAACAACGTCGGCAACGCTTTCTCCGGCAGCGGGCTGATGGGGCTGTACGCCGCGCCGCTGTCGGCAAAGTTTCTGTCCATTTGCGACTGGAGCATATTTGCGCAAGCGTCCTACCCCTTTACGCCGCGCCTGAACGCCGCCCTGTCCGGCATGTACTTTGCGGACGCAAAGGCTTGCTACACGGGGGCAACGGTAGATTGCTCCATAACGGAAAACCTCGACCTGTCGCTCATTGCGCAGTACTTTTCGACGGTAGGCAGCGCCGCGCCGGACGAAATGCAGGTTATTCTTGGCTTTGTGAGGTTAAAGTATTCGTTTTGAGAGTTGAAAATTATTGCTTGCACCTTTCAGGCAGCGCGAGTAATCATATCTCTTCGCCGCCGCAGGTCGCTGACCTGCGGTTATGAAAAATCTGCCTTTCAGGCAGCGCGGCGCCCTCTTGTTGGGGCAAGGCTCTACCTCGCTCCAAGTTGGGTAAAAGGGTTCAGGTTCTGCCTAATGTTAGGCAAAGCCTCACGGGGATAAAGTGAATAAAAAACCTCGTCCGAACGGGCAGAGCCTCGTCCGAACGGGGTATCACATTAACAAGGGGTGCGTTGCGGCGGGAGATTCCTCCACTCCGCGCGCTCGTGCCTCACGCGCTCCGGTCGGAATGACGGGGGGAACATGCGTGTCATGTGCCCCCCGCGCCTTGCGCCATTAATCATTAACCATTAATCATTAATCATTACCCACTACCTTTTAATACAATTCGGGCAAATGTTGCTTTTGTAGTGGCTTTTGAATCGATATTTGTAGTTGTAGGGGGTGTTTTGGTGCTTCGTCAGGTAGTAGCCAACTGAAATCTGGTGGCCACCCATGTAGGCGCTAGTGAAAGAATCAAGCCCCATATCGTATGCGTAGCTTACCGTGATTCTGTCGGTAATGAAAACTTCGCCCAGCACGGCTGCGGAGTAGTCGTCAACGTTGCCCCGCCTCCCGAAAGGCTGGTCGGTACGGACGCTAAGCCCCAGCCAGAACCTATCGACAAATATGCACGCTAGCGTGGCGTCCAACGTCGAGGCAGCTTCAAAATCGTCTTGCCACATGAGCGAAGGGCGAAAAATGATCTGCGAGTTGATTGGTATAAACGTGCCAAGCGTTGCCGTTACATTCCGGATGGGCGGCGCAAGCAGGAATTCATTGGTCAGGTCGCTCCGGCTTTTACCCGAAAGGTTGCGCAGCGAAATGCCCCCGTAAAATATTTCGGAGCCGTAGTAAATGCCTGCGCTCATGTGGGGAATTGCTTTGCCGGTGAGCGATTGAAGCGTAGGGTCTTCCGGCGCAACGGTTTTCATGTCGCTTTGGCTTACGCCGCCATACATGGCTCCGAGCGATAGCCCAAGGCTCAGGTCGGAGGTTCTGGACAGCTGCATCCGGTAGGCGTAGGAGGCGCTAATACCGGTCAGGGTGGCAATCCCCATGTGCTCGCTGGTAACCTGAAAGCCAAGATTGACATAGTCTGATGCGCTCCCGTCTATCACCAGCGCAGTGAATCCGGGCGTGTTCTCCTGCGCCAGCCACTGACGGTGGTAGAGGGCGCTGGCGTACACGTACTCACGGTAGCCGGTGTAGGCCGGGTTAAACAGCGTGCCGTTGAGAAGGTATGTAGCGTATCGCGGCACTATTTGCCCATGGGCGCATGGCGACACGCACAGGCAGAGAGTAATTCCCAATGCTATCTGTAGTATGTTCTTTTTTCCCATTTTTTATTTTTTCATGTGTACATATCCGCGTAACAAGGATGTTGTTTCGTCTTCGCGCTTCAGCTCAAGCGTGTAGTAGTAAACATCGTTGAGGAATCCATTGCCGTTCCATTCGTTGCGGTAGTTTTTCCGTGAAAAAATTACCACCCCGCGCTTGTTGAGTATTTCCAGCTTGTTTTCCACAAAACCCTCCAAGCCGAGAATTTGGAAGTAGTCGTTAATGCCATCTCCATTCGGGGTAAAGACGTTGGGGACAAACAGCGGCGCCTCCGACCATGCCAGCGTGTAAACGTCCGACCAAACGGAGCATCCGTGCTCGTCGAGTGTCCTCACCGTGTAGCGGCCGGTATCTTCGCTGCTCAGGCTGGCTACGGGGTAGCTTATGCCGGCTTTGTCGGTAGAGAGGTCATTTTTGTACCACCCGTACTCCTCGCCCGGTTGCGGCGTTTTCACCAGCAACGCGTATGTAAGGCCTGCGTAAAGCGTCGTCTGGGAGGGGATTATTTCGGGTTGTCTGGGCAGGGGGTACTCTCCTACGGTAATAAAGCTGCTAAGCGGCGACCAGCACTCATTTTCCCCAAAGAGCTTCACGGCGTACTGCCCTACTTCGCCGGCGTTGTAGCTGCCGGCTATTTCGGTGGGCATTTCGCTCATTCCCTTGCTATCGCCCTTGTACCACTGGAAGGTGCCCGGGGCTTCCGAGTGCGCGAGCAGCTTGGTAACGCTGCCGGGGCAGAAGAAAGCGACGTCTTGCGCGGCAATAAGCGGCGCGTCGGGCAGCTCCTTCACGACTATCTTTACGGGGTCGCTCGTGCTGTCGGACCAGCAAAGGCCCTTGTTGCATATCCGCACATCGTAGGCGCCGGCCTTTGTAGCAACGTAGGCAGATGTGGTTTCGCTGGGTATTGTTGCGCCATCCTTGCGCCACCGGTAGGTATAGTCGGCAGCGTACTCGGCGGCAACGTTGGTTTGCAGCTTTACCATAACGCTGTCCTCGCACACTTCCGTTGCGCCGTCGGCGGCAACGATGGGCGTGTTGGGGAGGCTTATTATTTCTATGATTTTTTCGTCGCTGTTGGTGCACCCGTTGGGCGCTGTGTAGGTATATTTTACAGAGGCGACGCCCTGGTGCACCTCTGATGGGTTAAACTTGCCGTCCACCGTACAGCCCCATCCGGTGAAGCGTCCGCCCGTGGGCGTGGCGAATTTCACCGTGTTCTCCTCCGTCCAGCTTTCGCAGGCGCGGGGTTCGATAATCCTCACCTCCGGCAGCTCCTGCACGGTCAGCCCTACTTCGCCCATCAAGGCCGACTTGCAGCCGTGTGTGTTGATTATTTCTACCACGTACTGCCCCGCGTCGGCCGGCTGCGCCTCTCGTATGAGGTAGTTGGTGTCGGAGGTAAAGTACATGGAGTCGAGGCTGCTGCGCCCCGACCTTTTGTACCACTTGTAGCGGCCTGCACCCGACGGGCTTACCTTCAGGGTAGCGTTGTCGCCGTTGCATACGCTGGCAGCGGTAGCGGTGGGGCTTGGCGGCAGCGCGCGGATGGTTACCTTTACCTCGCTGCTTGGGGCGGCCGAGTGGCAGCCATACTTGTCGGTTGCGTAGAGGTAGTAAGACGCCGCTTTTTCCTTTGTGGCGTCGCTGTTGCCCTGCACCACGTACGACGGCGAGGTGGAGGCGGTCTGTATGGCGTTGCCATTTTCAAACCAGTCGTAGGTAGCGCCTGTGGCGGCAGGGGTTGCCGTTAGCGTTATCGTACCGCCGCATGTTTCCCGCACGCCGTCGGCAATGGACACGGTGGGGAGAGGTCGTATCACGATTTCTTTGGATGCGCTGGCTTCCGACTCGCAACCCTTGTTGCTGATGGCCTCTACCTTATACCTTGCTGCCTCTACCTGAGTAATGGTGTAAACGGAATCGGTAGCGGAGGTCAGCTCTACGTCGTCTTTGTACCACCGGTACGACGTTACTTCCGCCGTAACGCCCTTGCCGGCGGGCACGGAGGCCGTCAGGGTAAGGATGTCGCCGTCGCAGCCCGACGTTTTTTCGCCCCCATTCCCCATTTTTTCTCCCTTAAGCAGCGGGGGCAGCGGTAGCGGGAACACCTCTATCGGTTTGGGCTCGCTAACCGTTTCGCACGTCAGCTGGTAGCCGCTACCGCGGTACAGAATATCGGCGCGAACGGCGTAGCGGCCGCTTTTGCTTACATCGTACCTGCCGGCGGTGGCTCCGCTGATAAGGGTACTTGCGCCGGTTGACGGGTCAACGGAGTACCACTGGTACGAGGAGGCGTTGGCCGCAAGCCCGGTAATGGGCGTAGAGCCGTTGGCGCATACGCTAATATTACCCGCAGGTAAGATGGTCGGCTTTTCCGGTCTGGCGTGGACTCCTACAGTCATTGCATCGCTCGCGTTCGACCTGCACCCATCCTCGCTTATGCCCCACACGGAGTAGATGATGGGCATTTTGGCGTAGAAGCGGTTGGCGGAGTCGGGAAGCCTGCCGGCGCCGACGTACCACTCGTACTTCTTTGCATCAGCGCTGAAAGCCGTAAGTAGAACCGAATCGCCGGTGCAGATGTGCACAGAGTCGCTGCTGTTAGTCAGGTTTGCCGTAAGCATCGGCGTTGCGGGTGAAGCATTTACCTTAACCTCGCGTTGGGGGGCTGCCGAGGTGCAGCCGTATTCGTTGGTTATTTGTACCGAGTACGGTCCGGCGTTGCTTGATAATATGTTCGGCAGATAGAGGGTCGTAGCGTTAGACTCAACCCCTACGGGCTTGTGAGCTCCATTTTTTTCGAAGTACCATTGGTAGCGTCCCTCGCCCGCCGGGCTTGCGTTGAGCGTAACGCTGCCGCCCTCGCATACGGGATGGGGGCTGGAGGTGATAGAAACGGCAGGCGTGGGCGGCAGGGGGTTGATGGTCACCGTTGCCGTATTGCTCTGAGCCGACTTGCACCCACCCTCGTCGGTTACGTAGAGGGAGTAGCTTGCTTTCTTGCCATTTACTGCGGTGGCGTCGCTCTTCACCACGTAGCTCAGGGCAGTGGCTCCCGGTATGGGGGTATTGCCTTCGTACCATTCGTACTTGCTATTGAGGTCGGTATTGGTGGTTGCCGTAAGCGTTACCGTACCTCCATAGCAGATGGAGCTGGGTTTAGGCTGGGCAAGGCTCACTATTGGCCGCCGTATGCTGACGCTTTGGGCAACGCTACGGGCAGAGGCGCAGCCCTTATCGCTGATGGCCTCTACCGTATAGGAGGCGTTGGCTATTTCGGTAACCTCAAAGGTGGCGGTAGTGGAAGAAAACTCCATCTTACTGTTTTTATACCACTGGAATGAAGCTACATGGTCGCCGGTTGCCGTGTTAGCGGTCAGGGTAATCTTTTGGCCGGCGCACGCAGAGCTATTGCCTGAAATGACAGGGGGAGCAGGCTCCGGGTAAACCTCTGCTACTTTTATTTCGCTATAGGAGACCGACGGGCACGTCAGCGGCGTAGCTCCATCTGTAGAGTACTCCATGAAAGCCTTAGCTGCGTAAAGCCCGCTCCCTTGCAGGTCATACGTTGCGCCGGTAGCCCCAGAGATCTCGATATAGCTCTTTCCGCCAGGGTCAACGGCGTACCACTGGTACGACTTGGCGCCTGCCGCAGACGCTGTAATGGGGGTAACTTTGCTTTCGCATACCTTAATTGTATCGGTAAAAGAAAGGAGGCTCGATATGGTGGGCGCTTCCGGCTTGAGGTGGGTTTCTATATACTTCTCTTCGCTCTCTCCCGACCAGCAGCCGGCCTGCCCCTTGACCCGCGCCGTGTACCGCCCGGGCTGTCTGGGGTAAACCCGTTCGAGCGACGACGGCAAGGAAACCTTAATGTTGTCGGTGTTCCTAAAAAACCACTCGTACACAGGCTGAGTGGTGCTGGAGCTTGCCAAAATCCGCGTCGAATCGCCAAAGCAGATATGCAGGGCGGTGGGTTGAAGCGTTGGCGCTACAGGTAGCGAATATACCACAGCGTTGCCTTCGCCTCCCGATTTGCAGCCATTGGTGTTTTCTATTTCCACCACGTACTTTCCGGCGTTGGCGTCTTGCGCCTTGGGTATGACGAGGGAACTCGTGGTGGTTTTACCTACGAGAGTCCGGGAGCCGCTCTTTTCGAGGTACCAATCGTAGAGATTCGCGGTGGCTCCCGCCGCCTCCAGCGTAAGCTCCTCACCCGCGCATACGGGCTGCGAATTAACTGTAAGGGATGCTACCGTTTTGTGTATGTTTACCTTTACCTCGGCGCTTTTTGGCGACTGACACCCATAATGGTCGCTTACGTAAACGTAGTACGTGCCGTTGGTTGTTTCAGATACTTTGCCGCGCACCAGATAGGATGAGCTGGCTTCTGCTGTGAGCTTGTCATTTTCGTACCAGACATAGCCGTTAGGATTCACTACGTTGGTTACAGCCTTGAGCGCTACCGTTTGCCCGTAGCACGTATCCTTTGCGCCGGTAATCGCCAGCACCTCCGGTCTGTGGACGGTTACCGTTACGGAGTCTGCGTCCGAAATGCACCTGCCAACCTTGCTATACGCCACCACTTTGTATATGGTTGCAGCCTCGCTTTGGGTAGCGGCGTAGGTGTTGCCAATAATACCCTGCTGATGTACGCCATTTTTGTACCACCGATAGCTCTCTATCTCCACGCTTCCGGACGCGGCAGAGGCCGTCAGCGAAATGTTATTTGCGCTAACGCAAACGTCTGTCTTGCCCTTAATTTCGGGGGGAGACGGTTTGGGCAGTATCGTAACGGGCTTCGGGTTGCTGTACGGGGAGGAGCAATCCACATCGCCGTGGTGGGTAGTTGCGAGAACGGCGTAGCTTCCGCTTTCGGTTGCCCCGTAGGTAGCGCCGGTTGCCTTATCTATCGGGTCGTAGGCGCCGCTCTGGGTGGCGGCATACCAGTCGTACGTTGTAGTGACGCCGCCCGGCGCAAGCGCGCTCGCGATAAGCGTCACGGTATCGCCTGTGCAAACGCTCGCGCCGGCGGCAATGACGGGTTTTCCGGGATTTCCGCGGGCTACCACCGTCACCAGCTTGCTCCTTTCTTTCGCCGGACAGCCATGCTCGCTGGTGCTCTCCACCAAATACTCGCCGGCCTTTACGGAGATTTCCTCGCTGGTCAGATACTTGCTTGTACTCCCATCCGAAAACTTGGCGTACCACTGCCACGTGTAGCTGTTTCCGCTGATGGCGGTCGCAGTAAGCTTAACGGAATCGCCGTCGCAAACCGGCACGGTTACCCCGTCTCCGTACTTGTGGAAGATGGACGGCGTGTTTGCCCGAGCGTACACCTCCACGTCTATTTCATCGTACGACCAGCAGCCGCCGTCGATCGAACGACCCGGGACCTTGGTTGCTACGCCGTACACAAAGTGGCGCTTGCCGGCGATAGTATCGCCCAACACCTTGTACGTATCGCCGGTTGCCCCGTCTATCTTGTTTGCATCGTTAACTTCGGTTTTGTACCATTGGTAGCCGGCCGCACTCACGTAGTTATAGTCGTATAGCTCGTAGGTAAAGGGGGCGCACCCCGCTGCGGACGCTGTAACAATGATTGGTTTTTCCGGTTTTTCGTATATGGTAGCGATGGTATCGACGGTAGTCATACACCCATTTTTGTTAATTACGTGCGCGGAGTACGTTCCGGTTTCATACACTTTTGCCTTAGGCTCTACTCTGTAAGTTCTCTTGTCGGCGCTGTCAATGGGCGCGCCGTTGTAGTACCACTGAAAAGTGCGGCCCACGGCGTTGGCCACCTCAAGCACCAGCGTCTCCCCCCGGCAAAACGAAGCATCGCCGCTCACTACCCTCAGGTAGGGATCCTTATCAAGCGTTTCCACCGTAACCATCGCCGTTCTCGAATCAGAGCAACCCCGCTCGTTTGTGTAGGTATATGTTACGCTGTGCGTGCCCGGGGTTGCCTTGCTGTGGTCAAACGTTGCGTTCGTTCCTGCATAGGTGTACGTTCCGCCCAGCGGTCTGGCGCCGTAGTCGGTAGTGGTTGAGCTGAGGCATACGGTGTCGTTGGCAAAGGTAACTGCGGGCAGCGGCAGCACCTTTATGGCAACCTGCTTTGGGTAGAGTATATCGCACCTGCCCCACCAGCTGGCAAAGTAGGTATAGGCGCTATCAATCTTGACGTCAATCTCCGGCGGGGCGGGCAGGGGCTTGTCGTTGTACCAGTCCTCCAGAGTGTTGTACCAGTAGTACCGGTTCCTCTCTTTGGCAGGATCTGAGCAATCGCCGCCGTCAACGCATTTTGGAAAGGGTCTGTACGGCTCGTTGCGGCAGTAGATAACGCTGTCGGGGATGGACGACCCATCGCCTTCTACCATTATTTTTTCGCCGAGCTGCGCCCCTATCGTGTAGCCGTAAGACTCCAAGTAGCCATAGCCGTATGCGTACGCTGTAAAGCCGTAGGGATTCGATAGCTGGTAGTTAAATTTTTCTTGATAGTATACTTCTTCTGAGGCGTATGCGTAGGGGGTACCGGGCATATCCTCAAATGCCAGCGGCATAAGGGTCGGCGGCATACCGGAAGCCGTGTGGTAAAGCTTCGTCGAGTCTTTGTAGCGCTGCTCTGTTATGACGGTTATGTAGTGCAGGGGGGAAGTATTGTTGTATTTGTCTATCTTAACGGGAGAAAAAGTAGCGCTGAATATTCCTCTATCGGCAGGCCCGAGCGCTATCAAAAAAGGATCGGCGATAGATGATGTGGGGGAGGTACAGCCCGTTGACAGCGCAAACAGCCCAACCTCCACCGGCCGGTCTGCTTCGATATAGACGAATGGCGATATTCGGTTTCCGTACAGTGCACTTGCTTTCGAATTGAATTGTCCCTCTGCATACTTGCCCCTGTTTAGCTTCAGGGTCTTTACAAGGCCGTTTTTGTCTGTGATAGTAACGGTCGTGTTGTCGTAGGCGGCAACAATTCGGTAAATGTTGTTGGGCTGTGAGGTCTCAGCAAGAGCGTACTTCTGCCCCCACGAGCGGAGCGGCAGTAGCTGCTCATACAGGTGATCGCGGTTACTATTCATTTCGCAACCCAGAGCGGCTCGCTCGTGCCCGCCAAAAACGGCTATTGGCTTACTCGACTTGACATGCGTTCCGGTAAGGCCGGGTTTAACATAGTAGCTGCTGCTACCTGTGCGGCCCCGCGACTTCGATCTTATGAGGTAGGTCTCCCCCGCTTGCAGGGTTATGGTAAACGGATCGCCGGCGATTTTATAGTCAGCGCCGGTAGTGTTGCCGGTACCGCTATAAGTTCCTTTGCCATAAGTTTCATCTGCCGGCGTTATGGTAACC
This sequence comes from Prevotellaceae bacterium, assembly GCA_031284065.1. Classification (GTDB taxonomy): domain Bacteria; phylum Bacteroidota; class Bacteroidia; order Bacteroidales; family UBA932; genus JAITMY01. The sequence goes on along the minus strand of JAITAP010000129.1, from coordinate 1,916 downwards.
AGCGTTGCGTCTTCGGTGGCAATAATCATAAGCGCTTCCGGCTTTTCATAGTTACCGGAATACGACAGGGCAAAATATTCATCGCTCAGCGCCGCCGTCGGAAGAATACAGGCCATTTCGGAGGTCGTGCTTTCTTGGTTGTAGGCGTACAGCGATATGTTCTGGTCTGCCGTTACGCGGAGCGAACGTTTGAGGGGCTCTTGGTATCGGTAGTTGTAGGCCGGCGAGGTTTGAAGTGTACCGGCGCTTCCGGAGACGTGGTAAATTGACTTCATTTGGTTTGCCACTATAGTGGTGGAACCGATAGAATTACCCGTACTGTTGTTAAGTACCGTAACGTTGGCAGCAACGTCAGAGGTAGCGTATAGATAAAGCTGCCCAACAGAGCTGGCTTCCGCGTTCCTCATGAACGCCACAAAAAAATCGCTGCCCGTGTTACCCTGCTTCGGGTCCATGCACCGCACCCCGGGCTGGAAAACGTAAATGGTGTCAAGCGCCTCCGTCCCCGCCGCATTTTTACTCCTCAGCCATATATATCCGGTGCGGTCAACGGTATCGGGATTCGCTACAATTTCCACATCTATGCTGTCGTTGTCGTTGACTCCTCCGTAAGGGTTGTATGCAAGCCATGAATCCGGCTTCCCCTGCTCCGGGTAGCTCCCCATTTCCGTTATCATTTGTTTATCAAGTCTTGGCTTGAGCGTAAGCTTGGAGCCTATGCCGCCCGCCACCAAGGGAGTGGCATTAGCGCCACAATACTTGGCGCCGTAAAGTGTTCCGTTTGCGGCTGCGCCGAACGCAATGCAAACGAGTAACACCGTAAGGCCGTGCTTAAGTATAAAGAAAGTTTTATGCAAAAACATTGTAAATAGTATATTAATCATCAAGTGATGAACATTCAAGAAAAACAATAAGTTATTTAAAAATATTCATACAACACAGAGCCACCCTCTTCCCTGCCATTCTCACGGCAAGCGCGACAACTCTACCCTGCAAACTAAACAACGTAATCGATTGATATTCAAAGAAATACATGGGGGGGGTAAATTCTACCTCTCTCTCCGAAAAGGTTTTCCTGAAATCGAAAAGGTTTTTTGAAACCGAAAGGGTTTTACTTAAACTGAAAAGCAGGTACCGGAATGTGTAGCAATTCATGCTATATTGTTGTTATAATAGGTGCTATATAAGTGTCGTAATAAATTTCCTGACAAAAATAGCAAATTTTTTTTGAACAAACAATTTTTTTGAACAAACAATTTTTTCTTGAACAAACACAATACGATTTTCCCAATGAGTAGTGATTAATGGTTAGCGGAGGAATTTCCCGCCACCGCCTCTGCCGTTCAGGTAAAACGGTTGAGTGCGGCAACGCTCAAAATCCTCGCTTCCACCTCACTTTAGCAACAAAACAACCTCAGCAGCAGGCAGGGTTTACATAAAGCAACAAACCATTGCGACGGCAATGGCGCGGGGGACGGGCGGGGGCGTACGGGCGGTGTACAGGCGGCAGAGAGCGGTGCATGGGCGGCGTACAGGCGGTTCGCGAACCGCCCCCGCGCCAATGGCGTAGCGGCAAACCGGCGGCAATTGGCTACGCCGAGCTCCGCTTCGGTTCCCCGTAGGGGAATAATATCAATAGAAAAACGGCTATCATCTCTTTCCCATTCCCCGTAGGGGATTAATGGATGATGGCGATGCTATTGAAGCCCTACGGGCTATTGGCGAGAAAAGGGTCGCTATTTTCTATTGATATTATTCCCCTACGGGGAATTGGAGAGGAGGCACAACCAATTGCCGCGAAAGCGCAGTAGAGACGCACGGCGTGCGTCTCAGCGACAAACCGGCGGCGCTAATGGCATAGCGGCAAACCGGCGGGGGCGTACGGGCGGGGGCGCGGGGGCGGTTCGCAAACCGCC
>JAITAP010000081.1 GCA_031284065.1 Prevotellaceae bacterium | reverse complement strand
ATAGTTTATATTATGCAGGTTTATAATTTTTGATAAATTACAATTGTCCTCAATTCCCCGTAGGGGAATAATATCAATAGAAAAACGTGTGCCATCTCTTTTCCTATTCCCCGTAGGGGATTAATAGAAAGCGGCGATGTAATTGAAGCCCCTACGGGCTATTGGCGAGAAAAGGGTAGCCATTTTCTATTGATATTATTCCCCTACGGGGAATTGGAACTCGGCGCAGCCAATTGCCGTTGGTTTGCAAGTCCCGCAGGGACGACACTTGATTAACCGTAGCTTTAGCCTACGGTAGCGGCGCGGATGCCTCCCCAAAGTCCCGCAGGGACGACACTTTGGAGGCGACCGCAAGTGTCGTCCCTGCGGGACTTCGGGGGTAGTGGCGTAAGCTACTCCGCGCTATGCGCAATTCAAAATTCAGAATTCAAAATTCAAAATTTCAGGCGTCGTCCCTGCGGGGCTTGCTCCGCTGTCTTTTTATCGGGAAAAATCTGTCGTTTGTCGGGAATTTGACAAAGCGTACAGAATATTTGTTGGGCAGGTGCGGCGCAAGGGGTAGCTTTACTATTATTAATACCATTAAACCATTTAGCTGATAAACCATTTAACCGATAAAGTCATGAAACCATTCCGCGTATTCACCATTCGCTCGCTTGTTATAGGCATGCTTTTCATAGCGGGCGGCGTGCTTGCGCTGCTGTTTAGCTGCGGAGCGCTGCCGATGGCCTGCAAGCCCATTATCTTTTCGTGGCAAATGCTGGTGATACTCATCGGCGTTATTGGCCTGTTCGTCCCCCACAAGTTTTTTGGCGGCCTGTTTCTGGCGCTCATCGGAGGATTTTTCATGCTGCTCGAGTTCAACGATGCGCTAAGCTTTCTCAGGGGACACATTTGGGCAATTATCGTCATCATTGTCGGGCTTTTTGTGATATTCCAGCCGTTTTTTCACATGCGACGCTTCCACAAGTGGCACAACCGCGCCGAGCGGATAAAAAACCTTCCGGACGGGCAGCGCTTTGAGCTCTTTGACCGCTACCGGCATATACACCACAAGTACGGCTCCGGTCGCTGCTACCGGCGCAGAGGCACGGTGTGGCGGTCAAGCTCATCCGACGGGCGCATGGAGTACAACACGGTATTTGGCGGAATGCAGGAAACCATAAGCGTAAAAGATTTCAAGGGCGGCGAAATAAACTGCGTATTTGGCGGCACGGAGCTCGACTTTAGCGACGCCCAGCTCGCCGAAGGCGTACACACGCTGGAGGTAAACTCGGTGTTTGGCGGCGTGGTGCTCTACATCCCCGTAGACTGGTGCGTAGAGGTGCGGCAAAGCCAAGTGTTCGGAGGATTTCGCGACAACCGCCCCAAGCCCGCCTTTGAGGTGGACGAAAAGCGGATGCTCATTCTGGAGGTAACCTCTGTGTTTGGCGGCGGGGAAATCAGGCTCAAAAACGACAACTAACCGCGCAAACAGTGAACAGCCTCAACCCAATACTTAAGTCCTACTGGGCGCGCATGGGCTACGTTACGGCGTGGATACTCAGCATCAACATTCAGATATCGGTGGGATACTACACCCTCGACGTGCCGCTCCACGTCATCCTGATTGACACGCTTGCGTACAACATCCTGTTTGCCATCTGCTTTTTGCGGCTGTGGTACCCCATACGCTACAACTCTTGGGAGCAAAAATCGTGGCAGTTCAACGTGGCGGTGCACATCATCCTGCTGTTCTCGCTGCTGCTGGTGTGCATTGCGCTAAACTGCGCCTTTACCTACCTCTTCTCCGCCAAAGACGGCACGTACCTGACCTTTGCGCTCCGCGTCCTCCCCTGGAAAATTGTGGAGGGGGCGCTGCTGTACGCAATAGTGGTGATGATATACTACCTCTACATTTACGTGGAGCGGCTGAACGAAAAAGTTGCCAACGAAATTCGCCTGAACAAAATGCTAAAGGACGGCGAGCTGAACCTGCTCAAGTCGCAAATCAACCCGCACTTCCTGTTCAACAGCCTGAACTCCGTAAATTCGCTCATCATAAAAGACGTTAACCAGTCGCAGGAAATGCTGGTTGCCCTGTCGGACTACCTGCGCTACACGGTGCTCGCCACGCACCGCGAAACCTCAACGCTCAAGGAGGAGATGGAAAACATCCGGCGCTACCTTGCCATAGAGCAGCTGCGCTTTGGCGACAAGCTCGCCTACGAAATCAGCGTTGCGGAGGACTGCCCGGCGCTCAAGCTGCCCGCCATGCTGTTGCAGCCGCTCTTCGAAAACGCCGTCAAGCACGGCGTGTACGAGAGCACCGAAACGGTGAACATCACGGCAAAGGCCGTGCGAAAATCGGCCTCCCTGCACATCGAAATCAGCAACAACTTCGACGCCGAAGCCACCGGCGGGCAGCGCAAAGGCTCCGGCACAGGGCTCAAAAATACCAGAGCGCAGCTGCGGCTACTCTACGGCGACTCGGCGTTGCTACAAACAAAGGTGGAAGACGGAAAATTTGTGGTAACCCTAAAAATACCGGTTTAGCGGAAAGCGACCTAATTCGTAACTCAAAATTTGTAACTCAAAATGACTGTCCTTATTACTGATGATGAAGCCCCCGCGCGGGATATTATTCGCCACTACCTGAAAGGCTACGCGGAGGTAGAGGTTATCGGCGAGGCAAGCAACGGGTTTGACGCCATGAAGATTATCAAGGAGAGAAGCCCGCAGCTCATTTTCCTCGACGTGCAAATGCCCAAGCTCACGGGGTTTGAAATGCTGGAGCTGGTGGAAAATCCCCCGCTCGTGATTTTCTCCACCGCCTACGACCAGTTTGCCATTCGCGCCTTTGAGCAAAACGCGGTAGATTACCTGCTGAAGCCCTACTCCCGCCAGCGCTTTGACGCTGCGCTGCAAAAGGCGTTTGCCAAGGCAAAGTCGGGGGAAGCGTCGCCGGTAAACCTTCAGGCAATGCAGGCCACAGCGGGGGCGCTGACGCGCGTTGCCGTGAAAGACCGCCAGCAAATCCACGTCATACCGCTGCACAGCATCCACTACATTGAGGCGGACGGCGACTACGTGCAGCTGCACACCGAAAAGGGCATTTTCCTCAAGGAAAAAACCATGAAGTACTTTGAGGAAAACTTTCCGCCGCAGCAGTTCATTCGCATACACCGCTCCTTCATCGTCAACGTGGACATGGTGGCAAAAATCGAGCTCTACGAAAAGGAGTCGTACCGCGTGCACCTCAAAACCGGCGAGGCGCTCAAAGCCAGCAGCAGCGGCTACAGGGCGCTAAAGGAGGCGGTGAAGTGGTAGGAGAAACCTACCGGTGCGTAATTTTGACGCCGGTACTCTTAGAAAATGTTTTCGCCGTCCACCAAGTATATTTCCGTTGCAGCATTACGCCCAGCTCGTAGTCGCCCGGTGGAATAATATTTTGGGGAATAACGGCAAAAAAGCCACAGTTTACTTTTGAGAGGTCGGGAATTACATCATCACGACGTTCTGTGTAGGGGTCTATTTTAATGTGAATATCACCTCTGAGAAGCCAAATGGATATGTCCATAAAGTTCATGGTTGACGACTGTAGGTACGCCCACCCTTTAATAAGCAAAAAGCCCTCCTGCTCCGTAATATAATCTACCCCATACCGGACAGGAGAGGATAAATCCTGCCATTTTTCGCCATTTACCTTGACCTCTGAAACCATTTCCGGCAAAGGGATTTTTGGCATGGTGTATATCTTTA
>JAITAP010000052.1 GCA_031284065.1 Prevotellaceae bacterium | reverse complement strand
GCTTTTAGCGTAAGCCCGAAAATACGTCGTTTTGGAGAAAAAATTCAGCGTTGCTACGTAAACGTCTGCAAGTCGCACAGCTTCTTGTAGATGCCGCCCTTTTTTATCAGCTCGTCGTGCGTGCCGGTCTCCGTTATTTCGCCCTCTTGGAGCACGACTATGCAGTCGGCGTTCCGGATGGTGGAGAGCCGGTGGGCAATTACGATAGAGGTGCGGTTTTTCATCAGCTTGTAGAGGGCGTCCTGCACCAGCTTTTCGCTTTCGGTGTCGAGCGCCGACGTTGCTTCGTCCAGAATGAGTATGGGCGGATTTTTGAGCACCGCCCGCGCTATGGCAAGCCGCTGCCGCTGCCCGCCGGAGAGACGCACGCCTCTGTCGCCTATGCCGGCGCTGTAGCCGTGCTCCATGTGCATGATGAACTCGTGCGCGTTGGCAATTTTTGCCGCCTCAACCACGTCGTCGTCAGAAACGCTGTCCAGCCCGAAGGCGATGTTGTTTTTTACGGTATCGTTAAAGAGGATGGCTTCCTGCGTAACAATGCCCATGAGGCTTATCAGGGATTTGGGCTGGTAGCGCCTGACGTCGATTCCATCCAGCAGGATTGCCCCTGAGGTTACGTCGTAGTATCGCGGAATGAGGTCGGCAATGGTTGTTTTTCCGGCGCCCGAAGGTCCCACCAGCGCCACCATTTTCCCCTTTGGGATGGTGAGGTTGATGTGCTTCAGCACGAGCTCGTCGTTGTAGGCAAAGCAAACGTCCTCAAGCCTGATTTCCCGCGCAAAGGTTTCTATTTCTACCGAATTTTCGGCTTTTGTAATGCCCACCGGCGTATCCAGAATGTCAAAAATACGGTCGGCGGCAGCCATGCCGCGCTGAATATTCGCGTACGCTTTAGTCATATCTTTTGCCGGCACCAGAATTTGGTAGTAAAACGCCAGGTACATTATAAATTCATACACGGAGAGGGTAGAGGTGCCGCTGAGCAGCATCATGCCGCCAAAAAGCATGATGAGCATTGCTATCGTTACCCCAAAAAATTCCGATAGCGGCACCGCCATTTCCTGACGGTTGGTTGCCTGCTTTAGCGCGTTCCGGTGCGCAGTGTTGACTTTTGCGAAGCGTCCGCGCACATATTTTTGGGCGTTGAATGCCTTAATAATCCGGCTGCCGCTGACGGTTTCCTCTATAATGCTCATCAAGTCGCCCTGCAAGCTCTGCACCTCTACGGCCTTGCGCCGCAGCTTGCGCGACACCAGCCCAATGAAGTAGCCCGATAGCGGAAGCGTAATAAGCGTAATGACGGTGAGCTGGTAGGACATGTAAAATAAAACGGCAAGGTTGCCCAGAACAAAAATGGGGTCGCGAAAGATAACCTGAAAGGAGGCCACCACCGACGCCTGCACCTCGTTAACGTCGTTGGACAGCACCGACAGGAGGTTGCCCTTGCGCTGGGTGGTGTAGTAGGCAAGGTGCAGCTTTGTTATTTTGTCAAACAGCGCGCTGCGGATATTCCGCATCACGTTGGCGCGCATGCTGTTGAGAACTCTGTACCCCAAGTACTTGAAAAGGTTGGCAAGGAAAGACGCCAGCGTTAGCGCAAGCCCGACAAAAACCAGCGAGCCAAGCGCTCCGTACGCATTTTTTATGCTCAGCAGCCCAAAGTAAAAGACCTCTTTGAAGTAAGACACGGAAAAGGTGAAATCCGGCAGTTGCTTTACCTGCAAAATGTCGTCGCTGGAAAAAAGAACTTGCAGCAACGGCGCAATAAAGGCGAAGTTGAGCACGCCGAATACCATCGCCAAAATAACGACAGCAAGATATTTGGGCCAGTAGTGGCTGTACGGCTTTGCAAAGCTGACTAAGCGGGAAAATTTATTCATGTGACCGTAGAGGGAATCCCCCCGAAATGTTTAGTATTAAGGTTAACTCGTCCTGTATCTTACTGCGCCGTCAGGCATGTTGCAGCCGTCAAGTTTCAGGAAAGGCAGGCAAAGCGCTCACCTTGGCGCGCTCCACGTTTCCTCTGAAAATTAATTGTGCCATAAATACTTTTTATGGCGATTTTTGAGCGCAAATATAGTCAATAATTGGAAACAATTCAACAAAAATCTGCACCTTTGCGCCGCTACTTGCCGACATTCTTGATGATGCTAAACCAAAAGCGGGATGAGGGCAACTCACAAAGCGTTCGCCTTGCTTTTTGGCGCGAGTAAAAATGTTGTATCTCTGAAATAATTGTTTTACTTTTGTGGCGCAGCATTTTGTTTTGTTTGTTTGAGAATCTTGAATTTGCCAAATTTCAGCAGTTCGTTATGAAGCGAGAAAATTCTTACACGTCCGGAATTTTTACCCTCGGGATGCTGTTTTTCATCTGCGGATTTACCACGTGGCTCAACGCCGCGCTTACTCCTTACCTCAAGGTGGCGTGCGAGCTGAGTAACTTTCAGGCGTACTTTGTTACGCTTGCTTTTTACCTTGCCTGCGCTGCCGCTGTTTTCCCATCGTTGCGGCTGCTTGGCAGCGCCGGGCATACCACCGGCATGGCGATAGGCCTGATGTCGATGTCGGCGGGGGCGCTCATTTTTATTCCGGCCGCCCTGCTGCGCACCTACTCGCTGTTTTTGCTGGGGTTGCTCGTAGCGGGCGGAGGGCTTGGGCTGCTTCAGGTAGCCGTCGGCCCTTACGCCGCTGCGCTTGGCGCTGCCGGGCGCGCGCTGCGCCGCCGTAACGCTATGGACATTTGCGGCAAAGCTGCCGGCGTGGTTGGCCTGCCGGCATTGGGCAGCGTCCTGTTTTATAAAATTGATAGCCTTGAGGCGAGTATTCAAATGGCGGAAGGCGCATCACGCGCCGCAGAGCTCGACACGCTGGCTCACAAAATCGTTGTGCCTTGCCTCCTCATCATGCTGGCGTTGCTGGCAATGGTTTTTTGGGTAAAATTCTTGCCTTTTCCAAAAGTGGCTGTGGACAACAGCGGCGAAGGGAAAGAAAAAGCGCAGGGCGGCGGAATTGCTCGCCTTTTGCGCCTTTGCCTTGGAACGCTTACGCTTTTTCTGTACGTGGGCGCAGAGGTTGTGGCCATTGCGAGCATCGCGCTTTACGGAAAGTCAATGGGCATGAGCCTCGAGGCGGCGCAAGCGCTCCCTGCCTGTGCGCTTCTTGCCGCAATTTTGGGCTGCCTGCTTGACGTTGCCCTCGTACCCAAGTTTGTCGGCAGAGAGCGTGCGCTTGCCGTTTACGCTGCGCTGGGGGTTATTTTTTCCGTTGCCGCCGTGAGCGTTCCGGGCAAGCTGTCCGTTGCCTTTGTCGCGCTGCTTGGGCTGTCCGCCTCGCCGGTGTGGTCGTCCGTTTTTTCGCTGACCGTAAACGCCGGGAAGCGCATCGGGGCAAGCTCGGCAATGCTTGCCGCAGGCATGTTGGGCGGCGCGCTGCTGCCGCTCGCATACGGCTACCTTGCAGATACCGTCGGAAACCGCCACGCGTATTGGCTCTTGGCGCCCTGCTATGCGGTTATTCTGCTTTGCGCAGTGGCAAATTTTCCGGCAGCAAAAAACATTCATTCTGAAAAATAAAGCTACGAAAGCCAATGCCCTACACCATTGATATAGCCATCCCCCCCGATATAGCCGCCAACCCCGACAGCCTCAGGCAGGCAGCGGCGCAGGCTCTGCACCTTGCGGAGGGCGACGTTGGGGCGGTGCAGCTCGTGCGCCGTTCGGTTGATGCGCGGCGGGGAAAAGCCTTGCTACAGCTCAAGCTCAACGTTTACGAAAGCGGCGAACAGCCTCTCAACCCGCCCGTGCGCTTCGATTACAAAAATGTAGCAGGCAGGCCGCCGGTAATTATTGTCGGCGCAGGCCCTGCGGGGCTTTTTGCTGCGTTGCGGCTACTCGAAAAAGGCTTGAAGCCGGTAATTCTGGAGCGTGGACACGACGTAAGGGAGCGCAAGCGCGATATTGCCAAGCTCACGCGCGAGCGGACAGTCAACCCAAACTCCAACTACTGCTTTGGCGAGGGCGGCGCCGGAGCTTTCTCCGACGGCAAGCTCTACACCCGCTCCCACAAGCGCGGCAACGTTGCGCATATCTTGCAGCAGCTGGCGCAGCACGGCGCTAACCCCGACATTCTGGTGGACGCGCATCCGCACATTGGCACGGACAAGCTGCCGGGCATAGTTGCCAATATTCGCGAAACCATTTGCGGCTGCGGCGGCGAGTACCACTTTGGCGCGCGCATCACCGGCATTGCGGTAAAAAACGGCGCCGCCTGCGGGGTAACCGACGAGCGCGGAGCGCGCTACGAGGGCGTGGCGGTGGTGTTGGCAACCGGCCATTCCGCCTGCGATATTTACGAGCTGTTTGAGGCGCAAAAATGGACGCTCGAGCCAAAACCCTTTGCGCTGGGCGTGCGCGTGGAGCACCCGCAGGCGCTCATCAACGAAGTACAGTACCACGCCAAAGGCTACTCGCCGTTGCTGCCGGCTGCCGCCTACAGCGTGGCGGCGCAGGTGCAGGGCAGAGGCGTGTTTTCGTTTTGCATGTGTCCGGGCGGAATAATTGTGCCGGCGGCAACCGCGCCCGGCGAGCTGGTGGTAAACGGCATGTCCAACTCGCAGCGCAGCTCGCCCTACGCCAACGCGGGCATTGTTGCGCAGGTGAACCTTGCCGACTACGCGCGGTACGAAGCGTTTGGCGCGCTTGCGGGCTTGCGCTTCCGTCAGGAGGCAGAGCGGGCGGCGTTTGCCGCAGGCGGCGCTGCGCAGGCCGCGCCTGCGCAGCGGCTAACCGACTTTGTGGACGGCAGAGCGTCCTCGTCGCTTGGCAAAACCTCCTACATTCCGGGGGTAACCTCTGCGCCGCTGCACGCGCTTTTGCCCGAATTTGTGAGCCGGTCGCTGCGTCAGGCGTTTCGGGAGTTTGGCAAAAAAATGCGGGGATACCTCACGAGCGAGGCCATGCTGCTGGCGGTTGAATCGCGCACCTCGTCGCCCGTGCGCATACCCCGCGACGCGCAAACGTTGCAGCACGTTCAGGTAGCCAACCTCTACCCCTGCGGCGAGGGCGCAGGCTACGCCGGAGGCATCACCTCGTCCGCCGTTGACGGCGCGAGCTGCGCAGAGCGAATTGCAGAAAAATATCAGGCGGTTTTACGGGCGTGATAGCAAGGGAGATATGGAAAAAATGAGGGAAAAATATAAATATTTCTCAAAAATGTTTGGAGTAAAAAAAGAAATATGCTACCTTTGCCCACTGTTTTGAGAGAGGAATAATTTTTTTCAGGGGGAGCTTAGCTCAGCTGGTTTAGAGCATCTGCCTTACAAGCAGAGGGTCGGGGGTTCGAATCCCTCAGCTCCCACAACAAAAAAAAGAGGCGTCAGCCTCTTTTTTAATTATGGATTATGAATTATGGATTATGAATTGGCTGACGCCGGATAATTTTCGGGTTTAGTCTTCATCACATCATCACATTAGCACATTAAATTAATCACATTAATCACATTAAATAATTAATCACATTAGGATGTTGCTTTATCCACGAGGTAGATAATCGACTGGTAAGAAACGCCGGTAATCATGGAGAGCCCTATCTCGCAGGTGCGGCTGGTGCTGTAGCCGGCAGCAACGCCCCTGACCTGTTCCGGCAACGTTTCCAAAGCGGCGCGGTTGAGTTCCGGGAAGAAAAAGCCGCGGTCGCCAGCCCATGCACAGCAGGTAACATCCGGCGCTATCACTTCTTCGGCGCAGAGGGACGCCAGCGCAACCAGGTCGGCGGCGCGGTTCATCTTGGTGTTGCTGCAAGTGCTGTGTACCGCCACGCGCAAGGGCAGCTTGACGAATGTCAGGCGGTCTTTCAGGTAATGCAAAATGAAAGATACCGGCTCGTGCAGTTCCAGCCGTTTGTCCAGCGTTTCCTGCATCCGGTAAAGGCAGGGGCTCATATCACAGAGAATGGGGATGCGGCCGTGGTCGCTGGCTTCCAGTAATGCTTTTTCCAATTCGGATGCTTTTTGCAGGCCTTGTTCCTTAAAGCCTTTGCTGTCGAAAGCCATGCCGCAGCAGAGTTTGTCCATGGCGCGCGGGTAGCGGATGTGGTAGCCGGCTTTCTCTAACAGGCTAGCGGTTTTGGCGGTTAATGCCTGTTGCTTTCCGTAATCGGGCGATGTTCCCATAGCGCGGTTGATGCACGAGGGGAAATAGACTACCTCGGGAACGCCGGCGGGAGCGGGTTTCGCAACGGCGGTTATCCGGCGAGCGCCGGTGGGCGTGTAGCGCGTCCACAGCGGGAAACGTTTACCGGAAAGGCGGTGCAGGGTGCGCATGCAAAATTCTATGAACGGGTAGCCGGAAATTTTCCCGATAGCATGCGGGATTTTTAACATCCACCGCAACGTGGCTGTCAGCACGTCCATGTGAGCGGCTATTTGTGCGGCTATCCGGCGACTCCATACGCCCGCCTGCGCTGTGCGGAGTTCCTTAATCAGCTTGCCGGTGTTGATGTTCACGGGACACTCGCGTTCGCAAAGGCCGTCGGTGGCGCAGGTTTTTTCACCGAAATAATCAAACCGTGAAATAAATTCCCTGTAATATTTGCCGAGCGGCTGCCCGCTGTCCCGCAGGCGGCAGAGTTCGCGGTAGGCGACAATGCGTTTGCGGGGCGTGAGCGTCAGGTTGCGCGAGGGGCATACCGGTTCGCAGAAACCGCACTCGGTGCATTTATCGACTAATGTCCGCGTGAGGGGTAGCGGCTTGAGGTTTTCCAGGTGGGCATGCGGGTTTGCATTGATAAGCACGCCCGGATTGACGAGCTGCTGCGGGTCAAAGAGCCGTTTGATGCGGCGCATGATGCGGTAAGCGGTTTCGCCCCATTCTTTTTCAACGTAGGGCGCCATGTTGCGGCCAGTGCCGTGTTCGGCTTTCAGCGAGCCGTCGAAGCGGTGGACGACAATGTCCGCCAGCTCGTCCATCAGGCGGGCATAGCGTTCCACTTCGGCCGGCGTAGAGAAATCCTGCGAAAAGACCATGTGGAAATTGCCTTCCAGCGCATGGCCGAACAACACGGCGTCGGCGTAGCCCAGCTTGGCGAACAGCTCTTTCAGGGCAATACAGGCTTCCGCCAGACGGTGGATAGGGAATGCCACGTCTTCAATCAGGCAGGTCGTACCCGGCTTGCGCAGCCCGCCCACCGAGGGCAGCAGGCCTTTGCGCGCTTTCCAGTTGAAGTTATAGGTCTTCGGTTCGGAAGTAAAAGCATAGGGCTGGATAGCCTGCGTTACCGGCACGGCTTGGCGCACCGCTGCTTCTTTCCGCGCCAGCTCGCCGGCGTCATTGCTTTGGATTTCGACTAACAGCGAGCAGGCTGTTTCCGGCAAAGTATGGAAATAATCGGGTGCGTCAGGGTCGCCCTCTACCGAACGCATCGACTCCCTGTCAAGCAGCTCAACGGCCGCCACCGGACAGGTCTTCAACACCGGCACTACCTCGCAGGCCTGTTCGATAGTGGCAAACACCATTAAGGCGCAGGCTTTATATTTTTCTGCAACTACCGTATGGTAGGTGATGTCGGAGATGAACGCCAGCGTGCCTTCCGAGCCAATCATCAGGTGCTTGATAATATCTATCGGGTCGAAATAATCAACCAGGGCATTCAGGCTGTAGCCGGTGGTATTTTTTATCTTGTATTTCCGTTTTATCCGTTCCGTCAGCACGGGGTCGGCGGCGACTTCGTCCCGCAGTTGTTCTATCTCGCAAATCATGCCTGAATGTGTTTCGCAGAACACGGCGGCGCTGGCGGGGTCGGCGGTGTCGAGGATAGTTCCGTCGTAGAAAACAAGGCGGATGTCGGCAACGGTCTTGTACGAATTTTGCGACGTACCGCAGCACATTCCGCTGGCGTTGTTGGCAGCAATGCCGCCAATCATCGCCGCATTGATAGACGCCGGATCAGGACCTATCTTCCGTCCGCAGGACGCCAGCAGCCGGTTGGCGTACGCGCCGGTGATGCCGGGCTGCAGGCGGATTTTCCGCCCTTCGTCCAAAACAGTATAATGCGTCCACCGGTTGGAAGCCACCAGCAGCACGGAATCGGAAATAGCCTGCCCCGACAGGCTAGTGCCCGCCGCCCGGAAAGTCAGCGGGACATTCATCTCGCTGCACAGGCGTATGACGCTGACCACCTCCTCTTCCGTATGGGAGAGGACAACGACTTTCGGTACTAACCGGTAAAATCCGGCGTCTGTGCCGAAAGCTAAGAGTCGCAGAGGGTCGGTAATCAATCGTTCTTCGGGGATAATCTGCGACAGCCGGCGGTAAAAAAGCCCGCCAACGCTCCCCTCCCCTACTTTCCCCGAAGCCGGGGACGCTGTGCGGTGCGGCTTGCCCGCTGTTTGTTGTTTACTGTTCATGGTTCTTCAAATCAGGTTTAACAGTTATTTGACCTACGCAAAGAAAAAATCATCCTTGCGCAGATTCACTACTTTCAGGTTGCAAATTTATAGATAATTTTCTTATTTTCATTGCTGCCTGTTCAAACGCTTGGTGCGCCTGCTTTTCCGTCTAATGCAACACGCCGGTGCAAAAAATTCAAATTTTTCATGTATCTTTGCAGCGCTTTTTAGAAAAAAGATTTTACGCGGGAATAGCTCAGTTGGTAGAGCATCAGCTTCCCAAGCTGAGGGTCGCGAGTTCGAGCCTCGTTTCCCGCTCAAAAGAAACAGCAATAAAAAGCTGTTATATTAAAGCCTTTCGGAAATGAAAGGTTTTTTTGTTTTTTGGATATGCTTATGCGTTGCCCCCGAGCCAAAGCCCTTGCCAGGCCTGTTCCTTCGGGCGTTTATGCAAAATACCATTTTAATGGTATTGCCTGCCCCTTGCATATCACCTACCTTTGCACCGTTAATTTTTAATAATGATGAAACGATATACTGCAATAACTTCTTCGGGACGAAACATGCGAATGAGCATGTGTATGTGTCGGTATAGCTGCCGGAGGGGTTTTCTGTGGATATTATAAAGTAGTACAACCATAGTAAAACATACGTCCGGCAGAAATGCCGGACGTTTTTTTTTGAACAACTTATAAATACAAACAATAACTTTATTAAAACTATGAAAAGAAAATTATCAGTACTATTAGCCGTGTTGCTTGCAGCAACAGGCTACTTGCAGGGACAGTCGCGCATCAGCGGCGCTGTTACCGACGAACGCAACGAACCGTTGCAAGGCGCTAGCGTAGCGGTAAAAGGTAAACGTATTACTACTGTTACCGACGCCGAAGGTCGCTATGCGCTTACCGTGCCGGAAGACGCCACGACCTTGGTGTTCTCTTTTATCGGCTATGCCGACGTAGAAAAACCTGTTGCCGGTACAACGGTGAATGCACAGTTGACGGAAGCCGCAAAAACCCTCGACGAGGTGGTTATTACCGCGCTGGGGCAAAAGCGGGCGCGCGGAACGCTCGGCTACAGCGTGCAGGAAGTGAGCGGCGATGAATTGAGCCGGACGCCGTCGCTGAATTTCACAAACAACCTTTCGGGCAAAGTGGCGGGGCTGCAAATCACTTCGGCAAATACGCTGGGCGGTTCTAC
>JAITAP010000008.1 GCA_031284065.1 Prevotellaceae bacterium | reverse complement strand
GTGGCAAAAGCGATAATGGCGCAGGGCGCTCTTTAAAATCAGGCGCTACTCTGCCGCATTTTGAAAAGTTGACAGGCTAACTGCGCTGCGCTTGCGCGAGGCTACTCGAGCTAAGCCCCCTTCGGGGCTACAAGCTCCCCAAGCCTTTCGAGCACTTCGTGGCGTTCGGGTTATATGGCAAGTCAGCTAATCTGTTTTATAGCTTCTAATAAATAATTACAATTTGATAATAAGGGAATAAGGGCGATACGGGTTGTGCGCTCTTTGCGCGACTAAGGGGACTTTTGGAAAATAAGGGTTTACGCAGTATAATCTTTGAATGTTGCTATTGCCATCGTTAAACCACCTTACGCTCAAAAGCCCTTAGTAGCGCAGGGTTCCCCGATACATTCGCCCTTATTCCTTTGCTCAACGTTCGCAAGGGTATTTTTGAAAATTGCAGCTATTTACTGTAAGCTATCTAATCTGTGCCAGCTGTGTGCCGTGAAAAACGGCAAAGCTGATTGTTCTTAGTTTCTAAGTGAATAAACTATGTTTAATATAAAAAAGTATTACCTTATTAAACACATTGCATATATCTCGTAATCAATAAATTATATTATTTGGCAAGAAAAAATAAAAATTTCACGCTCATCGTATTTCGGAATAAACATTTGACAATATGTGTATTAAGCAATTTTCCGGAAGTAAAATGCTGCCGAGCGGCATGGCGTACATGTCTTTTTAATTTTACTATATTTGCCTTTCTTATCTCTTAATACTATTACGGTGCATGTTGCATAACTTGGCTGATATATTTGAGCTGTGGAGCGGAGAGCCACTGCTTTCGTCGAAAGAGCTCACGCAGGCGGGGTCAAACAGGCGCTACTTTCGCCTTGCCTCTGCCGCTAAAGTTGCGGTGGGCTGCTACGGTAGCAATGTTCGGGAGAACATGGCTTTTATTAACCTTGCACAGCGCTTTGCCGCCATGCAGCTGCCCGTGCCGCGCGTGCTGGCCACGTCGGAGTGCGGCAAGTACTACTTGCAGCAGGATTTGGGCGATACTTCGCTGTTTGAGCTCATCGCGCACGGCCGCGAAACCGGACGGTTTTCGCCGGACGAAAAGGCTGCGCTCTGCGCCGCCATTGCTACGCTGGCAACAATACAGTACGAGGGGGCAAAGGGGCTTAACTTTGCGCTCTGCTACCCGCAAGCTGAGCTTGGGCGAAACACCATTACGTGGGACTTGAGCTACTTTAAGTACTACTTCCTCAAGCCGAGCGTGGAGGATTTTGACGAGGCCAAGCTCGAAGCCGACTTTGAACGCCTGACGGAATACTTTTCTGCCGAAAAAAACACCTGCTTCATGTACCGCGATTTTCAGTCGCGCAACGTGATGTGGCATGAAGATAAGCCATACTTCATTGATTTTCAGGGAGGCAGAAAAGGCGTGCCGCACTACGATGTGGCTTCGTTTTTGTATCAGGCAAGGGCAAACTTCCCCGACAGCCTGCGTAAGGAGTTGCTGCAAGCCTACCTTGAGCGCGCCGCGCGTTACGCCAACGCTGATGCTGCCGATTTTGAGCAAAAGCTGCCCGCATACGCGCTTTTACGCACATTGCAGGTACTCGGCGCATACGGGTTTCGCGGATACTTTGAGCGCAAGGCGCATTTTCTGCAAAGCATACCCTTTGCGCTCGAAAATTTGAGAAGCTTGCTGGAGCGTATGCCCGACGGGCTGGAAATTTCGTACCTCAGGGATACGCTGCAAGGCCTCATTGCGCAAAAGCGTCCGGCTGCGCCGCAGCAACCGGATACGCTGCGCGTGCAGGTTCTCAGCTTTTCTTACCGCTGCGGCTTGCCCAACGACAACTCCGGCAGCGGAGGCGGCTTTATATTCGACTGCCGCAGCATTATCAACCCCGGCAGGCAGGAGGAGTTTCGCCTGCTTACGGGCTTGGATTTGCCGGTAGCGCAGCTTTTGGATAGCAACGAACGAATGGGCGACTTTATGCAGCACGCCTTTGCTCTGGTTGACGCAACGGTGGAGCGCTACCTTGAGCGTGGATTCTGCCACCTCATGGCGTGCTTTGGGTGCACCGGCGGGCAGCACCGCTCGGTATATGCCGCGCAGCGCATGGCTGAACACTTACGCAAAAAATATCCGCAGGTAGAGGTTGCGGTGACGCACCGTGAACAAGAAGGTATCACAACGTAAAATATTATCGTATGAAAGCTTTAATTCTTGCAGCAGGTTTAGGTACGCGGCTTAAACCCTTCACAGACAATTTTCCCAAAGCGCTGGCGCGCGTTGGCGACATACCGTTGCTGGAGTACAACCTGAAGTATTTGGCGGCGCAGGGCGTTACGGAATTTATCGTCAACGTGCACCACAAAGCCGATATGGTGGAAGAGTTTTTGCAGCGCCACAAAAATTTTGGGCTGGAGATTGCTATTTCGGACGAGCGCAGGCAGCTCCTCGACACCGGCGGCGGGCTGAAACATGCCGCGTGGTTCTTTAACGACGGCAAGCCTTTTTTGATATACAACGTGGATATTATTACTTCGCTCAACGTGCAGCGCATTTACGAGCAACACCTGCAAAGCCACGCGCTGGCAACGCTTGCCGTAAGCTACCGCAGCTCGTCGCGCTACTTTTTGTTTGATGCAAGCCGCCGCCTGCACGGATGGCGCAACGTGAAAACGGGCGAGGAGCGAAGGCCTCTTTCTTCCTCCGAAAAGCTAACCGCCTTGGCGTTTGGCGGCATACACGTGGTAAACCCGGAAATTTTTTCGCACCTGAACGGCTTTGGCGACAAATTTTCGATAACCGACGCTTACATGGCGCTTGCACCGTCCCACTGCATTATGGGCTACGATATGCAAGGGGAAAAATGGGCGGACGCGGGAACGCCCGGAAGATTAGTAGAGGCTACCAAGTTAACACAACCAACAGAGTAAAAGCTTATGACAAAAAAACTAATGAAGAATAGCGTAACCACGCTGGCGGCATTTTTGCTAATGTTGATGCACAACAACGCCTCGGCTACTGTAGCAATGAGCTTCTCGGACGATTTGAAATCCATTCCCTTTGGAAAAACAAACACGGAAATTATTACGTGGCTGGAAGACTTGAAAGAGCTTGCGGTGTACGAAGACCGTGCGGCCAGCGTAAATAAATTTTTCTGCTTTTCGGCGCTACAGCCCTTCTTTTCGTCCGGAGTGCAAAAAAACAAAAAGCAAGAGCCACAATTTCATTCGCACTTTGTCAAAAAATACATCGTAGAGCGTTGCCATTCCGCTTTTCCCTACACCTTCCGCCTGGACTTGTACTTTGTGCGAGGCACGGAGCAAAAATATACGCTGCTCATGGCGCACCGCGTATGCCGCGTAGAGTCGGGGGCAATGAAAGACATATTCCGGCAGGAGCTTGAGGCGCGTGAAAAAAAATTCGGCAACCCCGACAACGTGTGGAAAACCTTTTACGGCACATGCGGTAACGACGAAAGGAACGAGAGCGCTCTTCCGGCACGGGTGGCGCAGTACATCAACGAAAACGGCTACGTTTTTTTTATGATGAACGATAACGGAATGTTGCAATTCAAGGAGTTTCTTTACGTTTGCTCCGAAGGATGGAGCAGCTACCTCCGGCAGCTGGAGCGGGGAAAAGAGAGGGAGTAAACAATTGTTGCGCGGTTTAAAAAATTATATTACCTTTGCCCCCACAAAAACGTATTTCCAATACAATGCTACTACAACGATTTTATCGATTTTACGACTATCAGCACACGCATGGCGGGGTTGAGCGAGCTTGTATTGACTAAACTAAAAAAATATTATCGTAAAATCCCGCACTTTCATGTTGCGGGATTTTTTTGTGGATAAAGCAGCTAACTTAACGTATTAAACCGTTGAAATGGTACAACCTAAAAAAATAGCCATACAGGGCGTAGCGGGCGCTTTTCACGAGGTGGCAGCCCAAAAATATTTTGGCAGCGACATAGCGGCGGTGGAGTGCGACACGTTCCGCGAGCTGACGCGCAAGCTCGCAGCGGGCGAGGTGGACTTTGCAGTAATGGCAATAGAGAACACCATTGCCGGAACGCTGCTGCCCAACTACTCGCTCATACGCGAATTTGACCTGAAAGTTGTGGGCGAAGTCTATCTGCACATCGAAATGCAGCTCATGGCGCTGCCGGGCGTGCCCCTCGCGCAGGTAGCGTACATCCACTCCCACCCTATCGCCATTGCGCAGTGCCGCGAATTTCTGGATACGCTGCCGCCAGCGGTTACCGTGATAGAAAAAAACGATACCGCCGAATCGGCGCAGCTGATCGTAAAAAACAACCTCCGGAATACCGCCGCAATCGCCGGAAAGCTGGCGGCGGAAATGTACGGGCTGCACGTGATCGCAAAAAATATTCACACCTGCAAGCAGAATTTTACCCGCTTTCTGGCGCTAAGCGGCAAGCCGCGCCAAAGCGACCAAAACAACAAAGCCTCAATCTGCCTCGAGGTAACGCATTGCAGCGGCTCGCTGGCAAAGGCGCTTGGCATTTGGGCCAAGCACGGCGTAAACCTCACCAAAATCCAATCCGTGCCGATTATCGGAAAGCCATACCAATACAGCTTCTACATTGACTTGGAGTGGGACGACAGCGCCGCATACCGCCGGGCTACGGACGAAGTGGCTTCGTACGCTACCAGCCAATACCTGCTGGGAGAGTACAGGCGGGACAGGTGGGAGGAAATTTAAGAAACTAAAAGTTAAGAACTAAAAACTAAAAGTTAAAAACTAAAAGCTACATTGAATTATTAGGAATGGGTTGCTGAAACATTGAAAACCTGCATCCAAAATTCAAAATAACTTTGTTGCAACGAGAACTTGAGGCAAAAAATTTAAATTCTGAATTGGCTGACGCCGTGTAAGTCCCGCAGGGATGACACTTTGGAGGCGACAGCAAGTGTCGTCCCTGCGGGACTTGCTTGGCGCAAGCAATAATTCTCAACTCTTAAGGGTACATTCCCTTAGTAGCCCCGAACAGTCGCCCTTGTTTCTTTGCTCAGCTTGCGCAAGAGAATTTCGGCAAATATAGCCTCCTACCCCTTCACCAAGCTTCCGCCAATGCTGTTGCGCTTGGCGCCGGTTGCGGAGGCAAGGGTGTTGACCTCGTTGCTCACGTAGAGCGTCCCGAGAAAGGCAAATATCAGGGCTTCCTTAAAGTTGACGATTTGCGCGTCGGGGATGACAGCTCTGCACGGCGACAGCTTGGCTATGCGCTGCATGAGGAAAGCGTTGAACGCGCCGCCGCCGGTGGCGAGCATCGTGCCGCCGCGCGCGCAACGCGCCACCTGCATGGCAATGTGCTCGCATACGGTGCGCAGCCGGTCGTGAGCGCTAATGGCGTGCGCCGCGATTTTTTTCAGGAAAACCTCCTCTACCCATTCGCGCCCCAGCGATTTTGCCCCGCGCTGCGCGTAGAAGTCGAGCGCGTTGAGCTCGTCCAGCAGCGCGCTGCTCACGCTGCCCTGCGCGGCGAGCGCGCCGCCGCTGTCGTAGGGTTCTCCCAGTAGCCGGCTCAGCGCGTTGAGCGCAATGTTGCAGGGGCAAACGTCAAAGGCTACGCGCTGCCCGTCCTGCTCAAAGGAAATGTTGGCAAATCCGCCCAAGTTGAGGCAGCGGTCGTACGCTGCAAAGAGCATCCTGTCGCCAATGGGCACGAGCGGCGCGCCCTGCCCGCCAAGGGCTACGTCGAGGCTGCGGAAGTCGGAGACGACGGGCATGTCCGCTGCGGCGGCCAGCGCCGCGCCGTCGCCCAGCTGAAAGGTAACGCCGCGCTGCGGCTGATGGAACACGGTGTGCCCGTGCGACGCCACGCAGTCCGCCCGGAGGTTTTTGCCGCGCAAGAAGCTTGCCGCCTGCTCCCCCAGAAACGCCCCGTACTGCCTGTGCAGCGCCACAAAGTCAAACGCGCCGAGCGTATGCGCCTGCTGTAGCTTTTGCGTCCACGCCGGGCTGTAGGGAAATGTTTCCGCCGCAAGAATGTCAAACGTCCAGCGGCTGCTCCCGTCCCTGTTGAAGCGGGCAAGGCAGAGGTCCAGGCCGTCGAGCGACGTGCCCGACATCAGCCCAAGGACGTGAAGCGGGAAATGTTTCATTGCTTTTGGCCTCCCACAAAGCGTCCCAGCCAGTCCATTCCCTTAATGTACCACTTGGGTAGCGTAACGCGCTGGTCGGTGGCCGCTTTGTAGCTGAAGAACAGAGCCAGGGGCAGCGTTACCATAGTTGATACCCATATTGCAATGCGCGGATTCCACTCGCTGTTCCTTGCCAGCCGCTCAAATATCATGGAGGTTACGTAGTACAGCATGAATACAATCAGCGAGATGAGGAAAGGCGTGCCGAATCCGCCTTTGCGGATGATAGCCCCCAGCGGTGCGCCTATCAGGATAAAAATAATGCACGAGAGCGGGACTGTAAATTTGAGGTGCCACTCAATGTCGTGCAGGTTCATCTCGCGGTTGGTGAACTGCATGTCGGAGGCTTGGGAAATAAGGTTGCTTTGCGCCTGCTTTGCCAGCGTCAGCGCCTTGCTGACAATTTGCAGCTGCTGCTCCACGCCGCATGTTTGCAGCGCCGAGTCGGCGTTAAACCGGTGGGGCTTGCTGTAGGTGGCGCTAAAGTCGGATGCGCCGAGCTGAAAGTTGCTCAACAGGAAAAAGCTTCGCGCCTGCTGCTGCGCGCGTGCGTCGCTTTCGCGCTTCAGCGAATCGGAGATGGCGGAGAGCTGGCTCAGGTTGAGCATTTTTGAGCGATTTTTGAAGAGGTTGCCGTCGGTGCGCTCAAACCCGTAGCCCGTCAGCTCAAACGTGGTTTCCTCCATCGAAAAGTTGTTGATGCGAAACGGGTACTTGCGTTCGCCCGCGCTTTCCCGCAGCTCGTCGTACGAGCATCCGTTGTAGAGCGTCAGTATCAGGTATTTTTGGTTGGACGTAATGCGTATGTACCCCGAGTCGGCGATGGTGAGCGAGCGGTTACCGCTGCCGTTGGAGTGGTCGTAAATCATAATGTTGCGCAGCAGGCCGGTTTTTTCGTCCTTGTCCCCCACGCGAATGGTGTAGTTGGTAATGCCGTCGTAAAACAGCCCTTCCTTGATTTGCAGCTCGGGGTTTTGCTGCCGAATGTCGTACAGCAGCGCGGTGCCTTTAAGGTTGAAGTAGGGCAGCAGATTGTTGGAGAACAGGAACCCCACCCCCGCAAATACGCAGGCGGTAACCAGAAGTGGCGCCAAAATACGCGGCAGCGAAATGCCGGCCGACTTGAGCGCCAGCAGCTCGTTGTGCTCGCCCAGGTTGCCCATGGCCATGATGGACGATAGCAGCGTAGATAGCGGCAACGCCATCATAAACAGGTTGCCGACGGAGTAAAAAAGGAACTCAAAAATGACCGTCCACTCCAAGCCTTTTCCCACCAGCTCATCAATCATCTGCCACAAAAATTGCAGGATAAGGATAAACATGGTCATGAAAAAAGCCAGAATGAAAGGCCCTATAAAGGCTCGCAGCACAAGGACATGTATTTTTTTCACGGCAGTAGCGTAATACGAAAATCTGTTTTTTACGCTGCAAAGATAGCGTTTTTGGCGTTGCTTTTCCGTAGATTGATAATTTTTTTCACCACGCTTGCCGAAAGACAAAAAAAATGCTTATCTTTGCAGTCCTTTTTTTCATCAACATGGCCCCGTAGCTCAACTGAATAGAGCATCTGACTACGGATCAGAAGGCTACAGGTTTGAATCCTGTCGGGGTCACAAGTAAGCCTGTCAAGGTTTCATTTCTTGGACATATCGTTGAAATAAAAAAAACGATATGTCCTTTTTTTTGACTGTTTTCAATGAGAAATCCATTGGCTCACCGGTATATTCCCACAGGTTCACGTTTCCTCTGTTTTCTGTGCACGGACTCTTTCTGACCGGGGAAGAAAAATCACTACAAGTAGTGATTGCCTCCATGCGGGAATAGCCGTTACTTTGTGCCCGGATTTAAAATCGGTAAATGAGAAGAAATATATTGGTTTGGTTGTGTGCCTGTGGTGGAGGAGTATCCGTCTTCGCCCAGCCGTCTGTCGAAAATGAAACGGATACGGTACGTCTATATGCGCTGGACGAAGTGGTAGTCGTCTCGTCCGTGAAGGAAACGAATCCTTTCAGAGGGTTGCCGGCTTCCGTTTCGCTGTTTTCAGCCTCACAGGTAGAGGGGATGAAAATGATTTCCATAAAAGATTTAAGTTCGCTCGTTCCGAATGTGTACATCCCCGACTACGGTTCGCGGATGACCGTTCCCGTTTATGTACGGGGAGTGGGTGAACGTAGCGCCGGCCAGACGATCGGCCTGTACGTTGACCACATGCCTTACCTGGACAAATCGGCCTTCGATTTCAACTTCGCCGGCATACAGCGGATAGAAGTGTTGCGCGGGCCGCAGGGTACGCTTTACGGCCGGAATGCCATGGGCGGAATCATTCACATTCATACCTGTTCGCCACTTGATTACGAACAGATTCGCGCCTCGGCGACGGGCGGCAGCTACGGCCTGTTCCGGGCGAATGTGTCCGTTTCAAGAAAATTGCGGCAGAGCCTTGGGATATCTGTCAATGGATATTACGACCGCAACGGGGGCTATTTCACCAATCGCCATTCCGGCCGGCGGGAAGACCGGCTTGAGGCTTCCGGCGGGCGTATCCGGTTGGACTGGCAGTGTAGCGACCGCTGGAAGGCGCAGTGGATGTTAAACTATGACCGTACGCAACAAGGCGCTTTTCCCTATGGCGTATATGCGCCGGACGGGACAGTCGGTGAACCGGACTATAACGACCCCGGCAGCTACGACCGACAGGTAGCCGGCGGTAACTTCAACCTGCAATATACGGACGGCCGCTTGCTGTTTAATGCCGTAACAGCCTGTCAGTATCTGGATGACGACATGTACATGGATCTGGATTACACGCCGTCTTCCCGCTTTACAATCAACCAGAAGCAGCGCCTCCGCACCTTTACGGAAGAGTGGACGCTGAAATCCGGTTCACCGGACGGCTGGCAGTGGCTGTTCGGCGTATACGGCTTCGTCAGCCGCCTGAGTACGTCAACCCTGACCACGATGGGGACGGACGGCATTCGCGAAATCATGCAGCCGATGTTCGACCGGATACATGAAGAGAATCCCCGCGCACCCGTCATGACGGTGACAGACGCGACAATTCCCATCCCCGGACGCTTCCTGACGCCGGGCGCCGGCGTGGCGGTTTTCCATCAGTCTACTTACAACCATTTATTCACGGACGGTCTGTCGCTCACGGCCGGTATCCGTCTGGATTATGAGCGTGTAGAGATGGATTATGATACGAATGTCGGGATGAATCTGGACGTTCGGATGGGGAACCGTCCGGCTGTCCCGATGCATGTCGATACGACACTGCAAGGTTCCGGCAGAAATTCGTTCAGGGAAATCCTGCCCAAAGTGGCGCTGAAATACGAATGGCACAACGGGAGCTACGCTTATTTCACCCTTGCCGGCGGGTATAAGGCGGGCGGGTATAACATCCAGATGTTCGCCGACCTGGCGCAGCAGGCGTTGCGTGAAAAGTATGTTCCGGCAGAGGCGCCGCTGAACGTGCATGAAACCGTTTCGTATCGCCCCGAATACAGTTGGAATTATGAGGCGGGTTATAAGGGCGAATGGCTTGAACATGCGTTGCAGGGAGAAATCACGCTGTTTTACGCAGATGTGCGCGATATTCAGTTGACGAAGTTTGTGAACAGCGGTCAGGGGCGGATGTTGAGTAATGCGGGGCGCGTGGCGAGCAAAGGTGTAGAATGGAGCCTGTCTGCCCGCCTGTCAAACGAACTCGGCCTGACGGCCGGTTACGGTTATACACATGCAACGTTCGGAAAGGATGACGACGGCGAGAACGGATATGCCGGAAAATACGTACCCTATGCACCGCAACAGACCCTGTCCATCAGCGCCGTTTACCGGAAATCATTCCGCAACCGGTGGATTGACCGGCTGCTTCTGCACGCTCACTATCATGCCGCGGGAAAAATCTACTGGACGGTAGATAACGATGTGACACAGGATTTCTACGGCTTGCTGAACCTGAAAGCTTCCGCTACCAGAGGCATTTTCGAATTGGCTCTATGGACAAGGAATACCTTAAATACGGATTATGCCGCATTCTATTTCGAGTCGATGGGACAATCCCTCGGGCAAAAGGGAAAGCCTTTACAGGCCGGTATTGATTTGAGTGTGCGATTCTGAGAACATGCCGGAGGTTTTGCGATATCCCCCGCTATGCTTGCAGAAGACGACGCAAGGCAGACGGAAATCATCCTGTTACATGTACGGATTGTCGGAAGTATTTGATTCGTTCTCTGTTCCAAAATGCTGTTTACTGTTTAAAACTTCCAAACGGCATCCGACATGCTTTCCCGAAAAGGCAATGCCCAGAAGAATTACCTTTCCGGAAAGATATTTGTTATAATAACGCTGTTCGTGTATCTGTTTCATGGCCTCTTTGAGCAGGGTGTCGATTTTCTTTCGGGCATGATACTTTATTTCGGCAACCACCGTCACGCCCGGCTGTTCCCAGACGGCGTCGGCGCGTCCGAGACTGTTCGGTACTTCGCCATGTATTTCGAAGCCCAGCAGACGCATCCAGATCAGCATCATCGTATGATAATAAGCTTCGTCTGTACGGTGAAGCTCGTAGGGAACCGTAGCGACCATCACTTCGAGGCTGCGTGCAAAAC
Source organism: Prevotellaceae bacterium (assembly GCA_031284065.1). Taxonomy (GTDB): domain Bacteria; phylum Bacteroidota; class Bacteroidia; order Bacteroidales; family UBA932; genus JAITMY01. The sequence continues at coordinate 703 of JAITAP010000008.1, read as the reverse complement.
CGGCTTCGTCGCAGGCGCTGATCTGCCGTTTCATCGTTAGGTGTAGCTGGTCGATTTGCTCCCCGGGATATTTGCCGTAGGCTGCCAGCAAACACGTCATCAAAGCCCTGTTTACTTCCGAATTGGGGACGCCGAGCGTGTAACTGGCGCATCCGTCAATCAATTCTATCTGTTTGATGGTAAGGTAGCCGGTCTGGAAGAGTAAAGGCACTTCGCCGATGTCGGGCGGACTGTATCCGTCGAACACGCTGTCGCTGACAACAAGCGGTTCCAGTACGGCGTCCGTACGATTGCGACGCTGAATAATATCTATCAGAAACGTGGGTGTGCCGGTACGAAACCAGTAGCTGTTAAACCGCTGTTCGGCGAAAAACATGAGTGTCGAAAACGGGTTGTAGATGGCTGTTTTCCCATCCCAGGTGTAGCCGTTGTACCAGTAACGGATTTGTTCCAGCAGATATTCTCTGGTCATGTTTAAATATTCGGCCGTTGTAGCGATATATTCGGAAAAGTTGTTTTCCAGTTCCTCCTGGGTATATCCGCAAATTGAAGCAAATGGACTGGACAAAGTAATATCTCGCAGATTATTCAACGCCGAAAAGACCGACAGTCCCGAAAATTTGGATACCCCCGTGAGGAAAATAAACTGCAAATGTTCGTCGGCGCCTTTCATCACCCGGTAAAAATCGTGTACCGTTTTACG
>JAITAP010000270.1 GCA_031284065.1 Prevotellaceae bacterium | reverse complement strand
AATCCTCCCAACCCACAAAACAGGTCAATAAACTTAAATTTCCTTTCCATACTTTTCCGCTAACCAAATATAGTTTTTTGTTTGTTTAATAAATATCGTAATATGCTACCTACTCAGCCCCGCAATGGCGACGTTTCGCCTATCCCCGACGGGACGGCACGGGAAGCGCACGCCACGCCCACCCTCCGCGCTCTGCGCCATTAATCATTAATCATTAATCATTAATCATTAATCACTAATCATTAATCATTAATCATTAATCACTAATCATTGCCTCCGCCAGCGCCAAATCCATCGGTTTCGTGATTTTTATGTTTTCGGGATTACCCGCCACCAGCGCCACCTTGTAGCCTGCCCGCTCCACCACAGAAGCGTCGTCGGTGAAATCGCCGCAAAAATCCTGCTCGTATGCCTTACGCAGCACGTTGAGCCGGAAAACTTGAGGCGTTTGCACGGCGCAAAAATCGTCCCTGCTCACCGCCACGCTTGCCCCTTCGGGCTTCAGCTGCCGGATGGAATCGGCGAGCGGCGTTACCGGAATGGCCGCGCCCGTGCGCTCGGCGGCTTCAAAGCACGCGGCAATGGTGGCGCGGCTGACCAGCGGGCGAACGCCGTCGTGAACAGCCACCAGCCCCTCGCCGGCGATGGTCTTCAGCGCGTTCTGCACCGAGTGAAAGCGGGTTGCGCCGCCCGCAACAAGCGCGTGAGGAATGGCTACGGCGTAGCGCTGCACAATGGCTCGCCAGCGCTCCATCAGCTCTTCGGGCAACGCCAGCGCCACGTTGAGCGTGCTGTCGTAGGCAAAAAACCGCTCTATGGCGCGCAGCAAAACGGGCTTGCCGTTGAGCTGCAAAAATTGCTTGGGCTCTGCGCCGCCAAACCGTACGCCGCGACCTCCCGCTACTACTATAACGTATTTTTTCACCAATATGATAATAGGTTGTAAATAAAATCAACAGCTTATTAACAGCTTTTGGGTGGCAAAAGTACAAAAAAGTTTTCAACGAACGAAAACTTACCAACATTTTCCCAACATTTTTATTGTGGTAACTAAAAAAACGGCATGTTAGCCGTTTTTGAAAGGATAAACGTAACTTTGAGGCAGAAAATTTTTGAGGGCAGAAAATTGCAAAGGAGCGGAGAAAGGACATGATTTTCATCTGTAAATTCTGTAATTCTGTGAATTGTAAATTGTAAATCTGAAAAATCCGAGAGAAAGTCTCAAATGGCAGAAGGAACAACCCCGCACAGGCGGGCAAAAAAACAGGAGGTGAGCGTAGCCACCGTAGGGCTGGAGCTGGGCAAAGTGCCGCCGCAGGCGCTCGACTTGGAGGCCGCCGTGCTGGGCGCAGCCATGCTCGAAAAAGACGCTGTGGTAGATGTGCTCGATATTCTTAAGCCGGAGAGCTTTTACAAGGATGCGCACCAAAAAATATTCCGCGCCGTATCCGCCCTCTCGCACAGGCTGGAGCCAATTGACATTTACACCGTTACGCAGGAGCTGCGAAAAGAAAGTTTGCTGGAGGAGGTGGGCGGCGCGCAGTACCTTTCGTCGCTTACGCTAAAGGTAGGCTCGGCGGCAAACATTGACTACCACGCCAAGATTATTGCCCAAAAGTATATTCAGCGCGAACTCATCCGCATTTCGAGCGAAGTGCAGCGTCGCTCGTTCGACGACGCCACAGATGTGGAGGATTTGCTCGACTCGGCGCAGCAGGACATTCTTACGCTGGCGGAGGGGAATATCAAGCGCGAGGCGCAGCCCGTGTCGAACGTGGTGGACAAGGTGATGAAAAACATTGAGGAGGCAAGCAAGCGCGAGGACGGCTTTAGCGGCATCCCGACAGGCTTTACCGAGCTCGACCGCCTCACGCAGGGGTGGCAACCCTCCGACCTGATAATTATTGCCGCCAGACCGGCAATGGGCAAAACAGCCTTTGTGCTCTCTATGGCGCGTAACATGGTCATTGACCACAAGCGACCCGTAGCGTTCTTTTCGCTCGAAATGGCGAGCGAGCAGCTGGTAATGCGGCTGTTTATGAGCGAAAGCGGCTTTAGCGGCGACAAGCTGCGCAGCGGGCGGCTCGACACGGAGGAGATGCAGCAGCTCAGCAAAAGCATTAGGCCGTTGCTGAGCGCGCCAATGTTCATTGACGACACGCCCGGGCTGAGCATATTTGAGTTCCGCTCCAAAGCCCGCAGGCTCTACACTACCCACAACATACAGTGCATCATCATCGACTACCTCCAGCTGATGAGCGGGCCTCCCGAAACGCGCGGGTTCCGGGAGCAGGAGGTAGCCGCCATTTCGCGCTCCCTGAAAGCCATAGCAAAGGAGCTGAACATCCCCATAATTGCGCTCTCGCAGCTCAACCGCTCGGTAGAGGCGCGCGTCAAGGGGAACATGCGCCCGGTGCTGAGCGACCTGCGGGAATCGGGCGCAATAGAGCAGGATGCGGACATTGTGGCGTTCATTCACCGGCCGGAGTACTACGACATTTATGATGATAACAACGGCTCAACCCTCGGCATGGCAGACATCATGGTAGCCAAGCACCGCAACGGCGCGGTAGGCGACGTGCGCTTGCGCTTCCGCAAGGAACAGGCAAAGTTCACCAACCTCGAAGACGACAAGCTGGACAACATAATCCCTGCCACCCCCATGCAAACATTCGGCTCAAAAATGAACAAAGATATTCCGGAGCCTGCCCGCAACGCCGACTTCATATCGGGCGGGATACGCGGAGAAGACGCGCCGTTTTGAAGAGCGCCGCAAATTTTTCTTTTCACATCAACGATACAACTTCCCGTAAAATTACATATATTTGCTGCGTCAAAATTATACCAAATGGTATTATACCAAATGGTATAATACCATTTGGTATAATCTGTAAATATATTATTATGAGCAATTTGAAGCAAGATTTATCACCTTTTTTGTTTGGAAAAACAGTAATGGACAGCGCCTTTATTAACCGCAAAAAAGACATTGAGCACCTATGGCTCAATATGCGAAGCGGCATTAATACTGTATTAATATCACCTCGCCGCTGGGGAAAATCGTCGCTGGTTACCCAAACCGCGTTTGTGAAGCGGCGCAGCAAGCAGGTAAAATGGTGCTTTTTCGACATGTTTGCCGTGCGCAATGAGGCCGATTTTTACGCACAGTTTAGCCGCGTGCTCCTCAAAGCCACCTCGCCGAAATGGGAAGACTGGGTGGCGGGAGCAAAAACATTTTTCAAGCGGATATTGCCGAAAATTACGGTAGGCGTTGACCCTGCGCAAGAGTTCTCCGTAAGCTTTGACTTGAAAGAGGTGGAAAAGCATAAGGACGAAATTTTGAATTTGCCGGAGCAGATAGCCCAAAAGCAGCAAATACAGCTCATCATTTGCATTGACGAATTTCAGAACATTCACTACTTCCCCGAAGCGGAAAGCTTTGAGAAGCTGCTGCGCTCCTACTGGCAGCACCATCAGCACGTGAGCTACTGCCTGTACGGTAGCAAGCGGACGCTGATGGCGGAAATTTTTAACAAGCAAAACCGCGCATTTTACCGGTTTGGCGATGTGATGATGCTGGACAAAATTGCTACCGAGCATTGGCTCCCGTTTATTGTGGAGAAGTTTGAGCAGACGGGGAAAGCGATTACGCCGGCGCTGGCGGAGAAAATGGTGGCGCTAATGAAAAATCATCCCTACTACATACAGCAGCTGTCGCACTACGTATGGGAGAATACGCCGAAAACAGCCACGCCCGCCATCCTGAAAAAGACGGTAATGCGTATGCTGGAAATCAACTACGCCATGTATCAGCGGGAAGTGGAGGCGCTGAGCAATACGCAAGTCAACTTGCTCAAAGCTATTGCCGACGGGGTAACGCAGCTGACGGCGCTAAAAACGTTGCAGGAGTACCGGGTAGGAACGCCGCGAAATGTGTCTAAAAACATAAAAATCTTGGAAAGAGAGGACTTCATAGAAAAGGTAAATAAAAAGCCGATATTTCTGGACCCGGCTTTCGAGCTGTGGTTTTGCAAGTATTATATGCACAAAAGCTTGGACGCTTACTTTACGTAGCGGCTCGCTTGCGCAACGGCGCCCTCTGCGCCGTACATCTTGCGCCTCTCTGCGCCGCACTTTGCTATTGAGACGCACGCCGTGCGTCTCAATAGCAAATTTTACCTAAAATTCGGCTTTGTAAAGATAAGATTTCCAAGCATCAACATATATTTAATATATAATAGCTATTTTCTTAACCTTTGGGAAGGAGGTAATGAAAATAAATTTTCATACATTTGCAACGCTTCAAAGTCAAAGGTTTTACTATCTATTTTAATCTAAAAAGAAATGTGTGCGACTTTTCTCAACTTGGCGGTAGCGCTTTTTGCTGCAAGTAGCTTGCGGACAGAAAGCCGTGCGTTAGCACACACACACACACACACACACACACACACACACACACACACACACACACACACACACACACACACACACACACACACACACACACACACACACACACAGCTCACTCACTTACTTAATTTCGTGCGCGTGTAATGTAATATTTTTTTCCCAATTTTGTTTGTACCCGCACCATGTTTTTCATGGTGCGGTTTCTTTTTGCCCATACGCGGGGCGTTGGCGTTTTGTTTCGCCAACAACCCTGTCGAATACCTTACCACCGCTCCCCTCTTTTCCATGCGGCGATATTTCTACCTACACCCGACAACTTATTCTGAATTTTTCTGTAACTTCAATAAATATTTTATTTATTTCGTGCCATATAATACACGTGATATTTGAAAGAACGGAGAGAAATGAATCTTATATGACACAACGGATTTGTAAGCATTTCGGTTTTCCAATACCGTCGTAAATAAGCCGAAAAGCGCGACGCTAAATAAGGAGTAGGCAATACTATTTTAATTTTTTTATTATGAACAGAAAAGTATTCTATCAAAAACGAACAGTGCGGGATACGCCCGCGCATGTTCGGGCGGCTGGCGGCAAGCTAAGGCTCATGAAAAGCCTGACGCTGTCGCTGCTGCTTTGCGCCGCGCTACCTCTACAGGCGCAAAATCTCAACGTTTCCGGCACGGTGCGCGACGGCAACAACGACCCTGTGGCAGGGGCAAGCGTTGTGGTTAAGGGCTCTACTACGGGCGTTACCACCGACGCCAACGGCGGCTACACCATCAGCGCACCCGCCGATGCAACGCTGGCGTTCTCCTTTCTTGGAATGAACACCGTAGAGGAAGCCATTGCCGGGCGCGGGCGCATTGACGTTGTGCTGGGCGCAAGCGACCAATCGCTCGAGGAGGTGGTGATAGTGGGCTACGGCACGCAGAAAAAGGCCAACCTGTCCGGCTCGGTGAGCCAGATAGACAGCAAGGCGCTGGCAAGTCGCCCCATTCAGAATGTTTCGACCGCCATTCAGGGTTTGATGACAGGCGTAACGTCTCTCTACGCCCAAGGCCGCCCGGGTCAGGACGGCGCGACAATCCGCGTGCGGGGCGTGGGAACGCTCAACACTGCCGACCCCTACATCTTGATTGACGGGGTGCAAACCGGCACGATGAACTCCATAGACCCGAGCGACATCGAAAGCATTTCCGTGCTGAAAGACGCCTCTTCGGCTGCCATCTACGGCTCAAAAGCCTCCAACGGCGTGATTCTTATCACCACCAAGCGAGGAAAGGCAGGCGCGCCAAAGGTGTCGTACAACGGCTACGTGGGCGTGCAAACTCCTACGCAAATGGTGGAGCGCCTTAGCTCCTACGACTACGCCCGGCTGCTCAACCAAGCGCTGACGGATGACAACAAGAGCGAACGCTGGACGGCTGACGACCTCCAAAAATTCAAAGACGGTTCTGACCCTTACGGCCACCCCAACACTGATTGGTATGATTTGGCGTACCGCAACGGTTTTCAGCACCAGCACAACGTAAACGTGAGCGGCGGTGGCGAAAAGGTGAGCTACATGGCTTCGGCGGGCTTTCTACAGCAGGACGGTATTTTGCCAAACTCCGAGCGGCAGCAGTTCAACGGACGGACAAACCTTGACGTTAACCTTTCCGAGCGGTTTGCCTTAAGAATGAATTTGGCGTACATCAAGAACGACTACAAAGACCCCGACGCCAACTACTCCGGCGGAAGCTCCGACCAGATTATCCGCCAGCTGAACGTTATTGCCCCGTGGATTCCCTACAAAGACAAAGATGGCTTCTATGGCGCAATTGCGGACGGAAACCCCATTGCATGGCTCGACCTCGACCAAACGGTGGACAGGTACAACCAGAACTTTACCGGCATGATTGCCGCCGACTACAAGCTCTTTGACGGAATGAAGGTTACCCTTCAGGGTGCATATATCGGCAATATACAGCACTACAAGAATTTCCGGAAAGATATTCAGTATAACCCCAACAAGTATCATGGACCTAACCGCTTGGATGAGCGCTACTACCTTTGGGACAGAACGAATTTTGACGCTCTGCTCAACTACGACAAGCAATTCGGCTTGCACGGTGTGAAGGTATTGGCGGGCTGGCATACGGAGAAGTACAACTATGCGGAGAACACTATGGTGCGCACAGGTTTCCCGAACAACAACCTCACCGACATGAGCGCCGGCACTACCTCCACGCAAACCAACAGCGGTTACACCCGCGAGCTGGCAATGCTCTCGGGCTTTGGGCGTATTAACTACGACTACGCCGGGCGCTACCTGCTGGAAGCCAACTTCCGCGCCGACGCTTCGTCGCGCTTTGCAGAGAAAAACCGCTGGGGATACTTCCCGTCTTTCTCCGCTGCATGGCGGGTAGGCGAAGAGCCTTTTGCCGAGAGCCTGAAAGGCAGCTGGCTGGATAACCTGAAAATTCGCGGCTCATGGGGACTGCTGGGCAACCAAGACGCGCTGGACGACTACTACCCGTACCTGAATACCTACAACGTTGACGCGACCTATCCTTTCGGCGGCTCGCTCCAAAGCGGGTACTACCAAAAAGCCTACCGCATGGAAACCATTTCATGGGAAAAGGCGCGTACGTACGGCGTGGGGATAGACTTCACCGTCTTTAAGCACATCAGCGCATCCGTTGACTTGTACGACCGCAAAACGACGGACATTATCATGAACGTGCCCGTGCCGGCGGAATTTGCGCTGGACGCTTACAAAGACAACGTGGGCGCAATGCAAAATCGCGGCGTGGAGCTCAGCGCAGGCTACAACAACCGCTGGGGCGACTGGAGCCTTTCGGCTACGGCAAACTTCTCCTACAACAAGAATGAAATTCTTAACCTCGGCGGCGTGGACGAAATGATAGACGGCAACTCCATCAACCGCGTGGGCGAGGCTATTTCGTCGTTCTACGTGTATCAGGCAGACGGGTTTTTTCAGTCGCAGGCAGAAGTTGACGAGTTTACGGCCAAGTACAACAGCTCGACGGGTACAACAATGTTTAGCCGCGCCTTTAAGCCCGGCGATATTAAGTACGTGGATGCAAACGGCGACGGGAAGATTAACGGCGATGACCGCGTTGTGTGCAACTCCACCAACCCCGCCTATATTTTTGGCTTAAACCTGAGCGCCGGATACAAGTGGTTCGACCTTTCGATGATATTTGCGGGCGCGGCAAAAATGGCTCGGATTTACAACCGGGAAGCTTTTGGCGTTTTCACCGGCGAGGCCGCGCACCCCTCCTCCATCTGGCTCGACGCCTGGACGCCCGACAATACCGACGCCGAAATGCCGCGCATTTGGAACGAAAACAACTCAAACAGCGACCCGACAAACGTAATGTCGAGCTTCTGGCTGCAAAACACCAGCTACCTGCGCCTCAAAAACCTGCAAGTGGGCTACAACGTCCCCTCGCAGCTCATTCGCAGGGTTGGCCTGGAAAGGGCAAGGATATACTACTCGGCCGAAAACCTCTTTACGATAGACGATATGCCGATTAACCTCGACCCGGAAACAAACAGCGAGCGAGCCTCGTCATATCCGCTCATAAAGACCCATTCGTTTGGGGTAAACTTGACATTTTGACCTTATTTGACAATATTAATATAAATAAATATCATGAAAAAGACAACTTTATTTTACGCCTGCGCAGCGCTAATGCTGTGCGGCTCATGCTCCGACTTTATGGACACGTACCCCTACGATGCTCTGTCGCCCGCTACCACGTGGCAAACGGAAGACGACGCCGAAAAGTTCCTTGTGGGTTGCTACGAGGGGTGGCTGTGGGGCGAAGAATTTGTTTACTTGGAATGTACGTCGGACATTGGATTTAACTACCATACGCACGAAGGTTGGAGAATGATTGGCGACGGAACGCTCACGGCGGGAAATCCGGGTAATTCATTCTACAGCTTCACGCGTATTCGCCGATGCGTCACTTTCTTGGAAAACATTGACAAAATTTCTTTCTCCGACGAAAGCAAGAAGAAAGACTTGATAGCGCAGGCCAGAGTTATCCGCGCCTACGACTACTTCAAGATGAATTTTTGGTACGGAGGCGTGCCCATCATTACAGAGTTTAAGGACGCCGATGAAGCAAAAGTGCCCAAAAACACGGAAAAGGAGGTGATAGACTACATCTACAAAGAGATAGATTTGGCGGTTCCCGACCTTAACGAGGAGCGGGCGCCAAAGGGCGGGCGCATAAGAAAGGGCGCGGCGCTGGCGCTTAAGATGCGCTCGGCGCTCTACTGGGGCGACTATCAACGTGCGCTGGACGCCGCCAAAGACATCAAGGCGCTGGGTCAGTACGAGCTGGACAACAGCTACGCAAACCTGTTCACCCTTGCAGGGCGCGACTCAAAGGAAATTATCCTTTCCGTACAGCACCTTATGCCTTCCAAGAGCGAGTGGCTGGTAACGATACCCAACAACGCCGACGGCGGTTGGTCGTCGATGGTGCCTACGCAAAACCTGATAGACATGTACGAAATGGCTGACGGGAAAACGAAAGAGGAGGCAGGCTTGGGGTACGACCCCACGCACCCCTTCGCCAAACGCGACCCGCGCATGGCGATGACCGTGCTCTACCCCGGACAGGATTGGGCAAGCGGCCCCAACGGCATACTAAACACGCTGGTTGACACGCTGCCCGACGGGAAGAAAAACCCAAACTACCCAACCTCAGCCGACAACGCCTCCAAAACAGGCTTGACGTGGGCAAAGTATGTAGCCCCGCTGGAGCAATACAACGGCTCGCTTGAACCTACAGAGCAGCAGCAAATAGTATTCCGCTACGCCGAAGTGCTACTTACCATTGCCGAAGCGTCGAACGA
>JAITAP010000121.1 GCA_031284065.1 Prevotellaceae bacterium | reverse complement strand
TGCGAAGCGCTCGACCTAAACAGCCGCTTTGAGCTGTCGCCCGGCGTGAAAAACGTTGCAGAAGTCGGTAAATTTATCAAGGCAGTCAGGGGAAAACTTTGAATTTCAACTTTCAACTTTTCCGCCAACCACTACTACCCGATGAAAAAGACTTGTACAAAAAGCTTTCATCAGGGCGCGGGAAGCTCTGTTTTGCCGTCCACGTAATCGGAAGCAAGCTTATGAAGCTGTTTTACTACATCTTTGTACTTCGGATCATAGGCCAGATTTCTCACCTCGTGCGGGTCATTTATGGGGTCTGTGAGGAAAGCGCCCGCACCAATACCAAAAAACTCTGCATAACGCCATCGCTCTGTGCGTACCGCAACTCCGGTAATGCCCTTGTTGTGCTCGTTCCAGATTGTGTACGCCGGACGATTCCACTCTGCGTAAGGATTGTTCAAAAGCGGACGAAGGCTCGCACCTTCCAGCTCTTTAGATTTTGGCAGCCCACATAGGTCCACCAAAGTAGGATAAATATCAAGCAGCTCAACTACTCTTGGCGAGGCGTTTCCGTTTCCTTTTGCGCGGGGGTCTAATATAATAAATGGCACATGAGCGCCTTGCTCCCACAGCGATCCGGCTTTCGACCACTTGCCTTTTTCTCCAAGCTGGTAACCGTGGTCTGTCCAAAATACAATAATGGTATTTTCCCGAAGTCCCTGCCGGTCGAGCTCGGCAATAACCCGTCCAACGTTCCAGTCCACATAGCTAACGCAAGCCAGATAGGCGCGAATCATAGCTCGGGCTTCGTCCGGAGAAGCCGAGCGATTGATAAAAAGGTCAGCGTTGGTACGGCGAATAGCGCCATCCGGAAAACCAACCGGAACGGAAGGAAGAGATGCAAAATCCGGCGGCAGCTGGATACTCTCAAGCGGGTACAAGTCAAAAAAGCCGACAGGCGCTATCAGCGGCGAATGAGGCTTGGAAAATCCGCACGCAATAAAAAATGGTTCTCCCGTTTCCTTACTCCTCTTAATGTATTCGATAGCCCTGTTGGCAACTTTTGTATCTCCAAGGCTATCGACGGCTTTTCCCTCCACCGCCTGCCAGCGGTCGGAGTGGCTGTTGGGGTCAACGGGACCCGGCGTGAGCTTCGGCAAGCTTTTTGCCAACGCCGCCAATACCTCCTGCTCGGAAACCTGCGCCGGCGCTTTGGTGCTGACGGGAGCGCTCCATCTTCGCTCCTCGCCTCCCTCCGTCCACGCCTCAGTATCATCTATCCCGCCGTGGAAAATCTTGCCAGTCCGCAGGGAGGCGTACCCATGCTGCTTGAAGTACTTCGGCAAGCTGACCCAGTCGGGATAGGTAGCTCCAAAAAATTCACGGTTTGCGTTGCTGTAAAGCCCGCTGGTGGTAGGTCTGCGTCCGGTAAGCAGCGAAGAGCGGGAGGGGCCGCTTAGCGGGTACTGGCAGTAAGCGCGCTCGAAGCGAACGCCCTGCCGCGCCAGCTGGTCAAGGTTGGGCGTTCGGGCTACCGCGCTGCCGTAGCTGTTAAGCTCGGTGCGCATATCGTCCGAAGCTAAAAAAAGTACATTCATTGGCTTCTCCTGCCCGGAAGATGCTCCCGCCGTAGGTTGGGCAGCGACCGCAGCCGTCGAAAGAACGCCGGCCAGCACTCCGGTGGCGTATAGCTGATTGCTTAGCGTATTATTCATACCTTAAAAATAAAAAATGGGTTAGTAAATGATTTTTTCCGATACAGGCCACCAGTCGGATTCCGTATGCGCGTTTTTCAGTTCTGTAGCCAAAGCGCTTACAACGTCGGGGTATTGGAGAGCCACATTGGTTGTTTCCGAGGGGTCGGTTTTCAGGTTGTACAGCTCGTACTCTGCCTGCACGCTGTGCTTTATCAGCTTCCATTCGCCTCGCCTGGCTGCCTGCGCAATGCCTTGCCTGGGGTACTGCTCCCAGTAGAGGCTGCGCTGAGATGCGTCGAGGCTATTGGGAGATTTAAACTCCGGAAGTAAGCTCACGCCGTCTGTTTTCAGCGAAGTGTGAGCGCCTGACAAATCGACCAGCGTGGCAAACAGGTCGGGAAAATAAGTCGGGAAGTCGGACTTTTTACCGGCGATTTTTTTATCGCCGGTTTTTATAATCAAAGGAACCCGCAATCCGCCTTCATACAATTGCCCCTTATAGCCCCGTAGCGCTCCATTCTGGCGGATTTTTTCCAGCTGCGCTTCGGTAGAGCCGCCGTTATCGGAGGCAAAAATAATGACTGTTTCGTCCTCTATTCCGGCAAACTTCACTTCGCTCAGCACACGCCCGATGGCTGCATCCAAGTGTGTTACCAGAGCGGCGTATGCTTTGTCTTTTTCCGGAAGGTCAACGTCCTTGTACGCATCCAGCGACTTGGCGTGTAGGGGGGTGTGAGGCGCATTGTAGGTCAGGAACAGAAAAAAAGGCTTGTTTTTTTCGCGCTTTATAAAATCAATAGCCTCATCGGTGGCAATGTCCGTGCAGTGAAGCGCCCGTTTGCCATCCAGATTTTCGTCAATAGCGTATTGCTCCCGGTTGCGGTAGCGAATTTCCGGGTAGTGGTTATGGCTACGGTGCTCCGGCACGAGCCAGCCGTAAAACTCCTGAAACCCTCTGTTCAACGGATGAGCCGCAGTATCAAAACCATCCACGTGCCACTTGTTGACCAAAATCGTATGGTATCCGTTATTGCTCAACACATTTGCGATGGTCGAATCTTGAGGCAGGAGATTTGGGCGGTGAATCACGGCGTTTCCCTTTCTGCCCTCAATGGCGCCTTGCCGGGCAAAGTTGCTGCGGATACGGCCGTGTCCGGCATGTAAACCCGTCAGGAAAGTGCAGCGCGCCGGCGAAGATACGCTTGCGCCGGCGTAGGCTTGCGTAAAGGAAAGCCCCTCCGAAGCCAACCGGTCTATATTGGGCGTTTGGATATACTCGCTGCCGTAAGCGCCTACATCAGCCGAGCCTAAATCGTCGGCAAGTATAAAAATAATGTTGGGCTGTGCTTGGCTATTGCCGGTAGCGTCGGCGCAACCCGAAAGCAGGATGCTTGTTCCTGTAGCTAAAGTTGATAGCTGAAATAATCGTTTCATGTTGTTAATTGTTAAGCATTGTTGATTTATATATTAAAAAAAGATATGCGCTCCTCAAAATTTCTACTTCTGCCCCAAACAGGGTTTTAAACCCTGTTTGGAGTAGAAAATTATCAGTATCCGGGATTTTGGTACTTCTTTTTTGCCTCCGGACTTAGCGGAATATTATTCTCATCCGTAAGCAGGTCTATAAAGGTTTGCGGGAAGGGCTTGAAGGTATGCTTTGGCGAGAACGCTCCTTTTCCTTTTCCATCCTGACCGTTTCCGTTGACGGGATTATCCGATGCAGGCCAGCTCTCTGACCTCGACGACGCCAGCTGATTGTGGTGAAGCATCCGCTCCAGCTGTATTCCGGCATGGTGAATACCGTCGTACAGCACCTGCTCGGTGTTAAACTCCCGCGAGGCTTCGTTGTATATAAAGTGGATAAACCGCTGTTCGTGGGTGGTGGCTTCCGGCGGATAGCTTTCGAGGCGCGATTTTTCCGAAGAGCCATCCCAATATGTCTCGTCCACTTTGATTTTTTCGTAGGTGTCGCTTTCGGAGCGGTATGGATACGAGCGTTCGCTGTTCGGCAGCTGCTCTGCTCCGGGGTAAAGCCGCGCCAACACCTCTGCACGCTGTTCGTTGGCTTTATACGCCGCCCGCTTTCGCAGGACGTTGATATCGTCGATGGCTTTCGCGTACTCTCCCTGCCGCCCGTACACTTCGGCGCGGATAAGGTATGTTTCGGCAAGCCTAAAGATAGCAACATCGCGCGAGCCGAAATGGTTATCGACAGTAGTACGGTTGGGGTCAATAAATTTCCGGCTTGAGGGGCGCAGGTTTGTACCTCCCGACGCTACCAACAGCCCAAGATTTCCTTGCAGCCTGTCTTTGCCGGTTTTCCGGTAGTAGTAGCTGCTACCGTCCTTTATCCAGCGCGGGTAGAGGACGTAGGGCTGGGCAAGCGCAGCGCTTTTGTCAATGGCCGTTTCTTTGGTGTTTTCAAGGAATACAAGCCCCAAATCGCCCCTGCCGATTTTATGTTCGCCGGCAACAGCCGCACGACCACCCCACGATTCGCGGGAGTACCCGGCCTTGATATTTGCGTTAAAGTAGCTGGCTTCATCCCCAGTCCACGGAAGAGACTTATTTGTGGGGTCGTTGTAAGGTAAGCCTTCGCCTTCGTTACCGGATTTGCTGTCGAATGACGCGCTTTTGTACTCTATCTGAAAGCTTTTTTCAAAGCGCGAATCGTTGATTTTGTCGGTAAAAACGTCGTAGCCCCAGTCGGAGGGCAGATACAGCTCGCCTTTCTGTACGCCGTATGACCATGTAAGGGTGGGAATATTCCACGCCGCATCATAGTAGGTAATCGTAAACGCCGCATCGGTACGCATGCCGTACCTGCCATTGTCTTCCATTTTGGAGGAAGCAATGTAGGAGGCGGGCAGGATAATCTCCGCATTGTTTTCGTTGCCCCAGTCGCCTATTCCTGTGCGAAACAAATCCCAGTAATCTTGAGCAAGCCCGCCGAACGCTCCTCCATTTTTTTGGGAAAAATGGTCTATTACCTCCGTTGCAAATATCCGGGCGGAGTCCAAATCGTTGCTACCCGTTCCTTTGTAGAGCAGCCCGAGGTATGCGTTTGGGTCGTCGGGGTTAATGGAACCGTCGGCGTTGCGGTACGGCCTGAACTCCTGGCCTTGCGCACGGTGCAGGTACAGCTTGGCGAGGAAATGCGCCGCCGCCCACTTGGTGTAGCGCCCTTTATCGGCAATTTCCGGAAGATGCTCGTGAGCAAACCGGATATCGGCAATGATTTGGCTGTATATCTGCTCGGAGGTTGCCTTAGGGTAGTAAAATGCTTTTGGCAGCGTATTGCTGCTTTGCAGCTGCAACGGCACGTCGCCAAGTATGGTAGTCATCAGGTAGTAAAACCACGCGCGGCTAAAGTACAGCTCGGAGCGGCGCAGGTTGGCGTACTCCGGGTCGGCAAACTTTCCGGGCGCTTTATCTCGAATTATTTCGATAGCTTTGTTGCAATCGCTGATGAGGGGGTAGCCGCCCAGCAGCTGCGCGAGAAAATACCCCAGCAGGTTGTTGGTGTATTGTCCGGCAACGCCTGCCGCCGACCACGCCGCAGGGTCGTAGGTAGCCCTTGCCTTGTTTTGAGGGTCGGTAATATCAATCCCCGTTTCGAATGCAAAAGGCCCCTCCTGCACGTAGCCGTACTTCCACCGGAGCGCATTGTAGGTACTCACGGTGAGCTCTTCCAGCCCACTTTCGGTTTCAAAGTAGTCTTGAGTAATGGTTGCCACCATTTCTTCCTCCAAAAAATCTTGGCATGAAGCAAACAGTATGGCTAAAGAAAAGAATATGTATTTTTTCATTTTTGTATTTTTTTTGCTTGTTAACTATTGATTTTACTATAGCCCGATTCTTACTCCGAGCACAAAGTTTCGCACGAGAATTGTATTGGCTGTTTGTCCGCCGCTCTCTGCCCCTGCTCTTGTCTCCCAGCCAATGGCGTCGTCCGGATTCAGACCTGCCCTGACAGCCTCTCCACCCCAAATGTATGGGTTCTGCACCTGACCGTATATTTGAAGGTTGGCTATTTTGTAGCGGTTGAGAAATTTTTTCGGCACGGTATATCCTAACGATACGTGCCGCAAGGAAATTAGCGTTCCGTCGGTATAGCTTCGCGCCGTATTATAGTTGGAGAACGAAGCGGTGGTGGGCTGCGGAAACTTTGCGCCTGTATTCTCAGGGCTCCACGTGTCATTTTCCACCCGTCGGCCCAGCGTTTGAAGCGCTCCATAGTACAGTCCCCCTACTCGCGCATGGAGAAAAAAGCTGAGCTCAAAATTTTTGTAGCTCAACGTATTGGTTAAGCCTGCAATCCAGTCGGGGCGGATGCTGCCGAGTATTTCCTTGTCGTTGTCGTCTATTTTGCCAAAGCCGTTGTCGAGGTAGGTAACGGTTTCGCCGCTGGCGAGCGTTACGGATTTAGACCCTGCCGTGCCTTCCGGAACGACAACCAATTCCTGGTCTTTTACCTTTACTTGTCCGGGAATTGCTGTTATTGTCCCAATTTTTTTGTAGAGCTCAATTAAGCGGGCGTCTTCTTCATTATCCTGCCATAGCCGTTCGTACTTGTAATCGCGAAAAACGGATATTGGATAGCCAATGTACCAGCCACGATTGGCGTCATCTATTTTACCGTCGGCAAGCTCTACTATTTCTTCCTTGTTGTAAGACCATTGCAGGTCGGTTTTCCAAGTAAAAGTTTTGCTTTTGATGTTGACGGTGGACAGCGTTACCTCCACGCCTCTGTTTTTTGTTTTGCCTATATTTGCCAGAATACTCTCGTAGCCTGCAACGGGGAGGATGGAGCGACTCAGCAGCAAGTCGCTGGTGTATGCCCTGTACACCTCAACGGAGCCGGAAATACGTTGGAGAAGTGAAAAGTCAATCCCAAAGTTGTGCTGTAGCGTTTTTTCCCAGCCCAGCTCGGCGTTGGGCATAACGCTGGACTTATAGCCGGGCGTAATGGTTTCGTTAAACACGTACACCGCCGTGCCAATGGCGCCGCTCGTGGTGTATGGGCTTACTGCGGCGTTGCCCACAATGCCCCAGCCATAGCGGAGCTTGAGCTGGTCAAGCCACCGCACGTTTTGCAGAAAGCTTTCATTTTCCAGCTTCCACGCCACCGCCAGCGAGGGAAAAAACTCCCACTTGTGGCCGGGCGCCAGCACAGAAGCGCCGTCCCACCTGCCGGTAGCGGTCAGCAGATAGCGGTCGAGCAAAGAGTAGTTTAGCCGCCCCATGTAGGAGAGCAGCGACGAACGGCTGTACGACGTGCCTCCCTGAACGCTACTGTTGGCATTTTCTTGAAGCGAGTGCCAGAGCGATGAGGGGAAGGTAACATTATAGCCCCTCACGTTGATACCGTTAGACGTATTTTCCTGAGCTTCTTGCAGCAGCGTTGCGCCAATGCTATGAATGTCCAGCTGCTTGTCGAATTGCAGGAGGTTTTCCAGCGTCCACGCAAAGTGCTTGGCGTGCTGGTTATACCCCGTATTCGGGGCAGTGCCGATGGCGGTAAAAGGATTTGTGTACTCCGGCCCGTAAAAAGAGCCATACTCGCGGTTGGTGTACTGTGCGCCAAACTTCACCGTGTACTTCAGCCACGGGGCAAAGCGGACTTCGGCAAATGTATTGGCAAGAGTAGAAGCCTGCGCGTGCTCGTTGATGGCGTTGTTGATGTTGAGCAGCACGTTGTGCTCGGAAAGCCCCACGTGGTTGGCGTTGAGTATATCTCCATTCTCGTCGTAGGCAGAGGCATACGGCAACAGCGACAGGGCTTGGCTGTAGGAATCCTTTCCGCCGTTGTTGGCAGTATTTTCCGCCACGCCGTAGTTTTGCAGCGATTTGATGGCGTTCAGCGACAAGCCTATCGTCAGCCACTTTTTGGGCGTTATATCTCCCTTGAGATTTACCGAGTAGCGCGTATAGTCCTGGTCAATCAAAGCGCCCTCCTGGCTAAGATACCCCAGCGAAAGGTAGAGCCTCGACAGCTCCGAACCCGTTGCAAGCGATATTTGATGATTCTGCGTCAGCCCGGTGCGCGAAACCAAGTCTGTCCAGCGCTGGTCAAACATCTTGCCGGGCTGGTACACGGGGACTTCCGCCGCGTAACCTCCGGCAATTTCGTCGGGAGTTGCGGGGCGCAGCTGTACGCTTCCGTCGGCGCTCCATGCGTAGGCCGATTTGACGTTATTTTCGCCGTACTGCTCGCCGCCGCCGAATTTTGGCACATCAAAAACGGGGTCGGGGGCGGTACCGTACTGCCCGGTGTACGTGCCTCCGTTGATATGCGATTGGCGCTGCCAGTCCAGCAGCTCTCCCGAGTTCATCCAGTCGGTTGTAGAATGGATTTTGCTGAAAGAAAAGCTGGCGTCGTAGTCAACCGATACCTTACCTTTAGCGCCTTCCTTTAGCCCGATAAGGATAACGCCGTTTGCCCCTCTCGAGCCATAGATGGCCGTTGCCGAAGCATCTTTCAGAATTTCCGTAGTAGCAATGTCGTTAGGGTTAATTGCTGCCGCCTCGTCTGCCGACAGCGGAATGCCGTCCACCACATACAGCGGCGCGTTGGACGCTGTAATGGAGCGCGTACCCCGAATGCGAATATCGCCTACTCCGCCCGGCCTCAGGTTGGACGTTACGTCCACTCCGGCTGCCCTTCCCTGCAATGCCTGAAGAATGTTTTGCACGGGTCGCTCTTTAATCTGCGCTTCGGACACTCTGGACAGCGACCCTGTCAGGTCGCTTTTCTTCTGCGTTCCGTAGCCCACCACCACCACCTCGCCAAGTGCGTTGAAGTCCTCCACAAGGTAGATAAGGATAGGCTCGGCGGGCGCTTCGTAAACGTCCAGCTCCAGCGTTTTGTACCCGAACAGGCTGGCCTCAAGGCTTACCGGCAGCGAAGGCACAGTGAAGCTAAAGTTGCCGTCTGCGCCAATAATTGCGCCTTGCGCGCTTCCGGTAATTTTGACCGTTGCGCCGACTGCTACCGATTTTGTTCTCTCATCCAGCACCCTACCGGTAATGGACATCTTAGGCTGTGCTACTGCGGCGTTAGCGCCGGACAGTAGCGCAAAAAGAAGAAAAAAAGTTGGAAAATATTTGTCTGTTCCAACAAAATGAAATAAATTTGTCATACCTAAAAGAAATTTTAGTGTGAGGAGCGCCCCTTAGCCAATTCCCGTCGGATAAAGGGGTGCTCTGTTTTTTTTTGTTTGCTGTTAATAAATTATATGATGGCGCGATTTAACCCACCGCATTGTTGCTTGATGCGCCCAAACATCGGGTTGCCCGCGACAACCGAATGATTGCCTGCGCTTTTCTTTGCTGTTGTGTGTAGAAAGTTGTCATTTTTTATTGGGAAAGTTAGAAAGTTTTGCCTGATGACAATAAGGACGCATTAGAGCAACCCAACTTGTTGATAAGATTATCAAAAATAGGATGCCTAAAATGCTGGTTAATTGAAAAATAAGCCTTATATTCGCGCGTGGTTGTGTGTGTGTGTGTGTGTGTGTGTGTGTGTGTGTGTGTGTGTGTGTGTGTGTTGGGGGGCGATTCGCGAATCGCCCGTACATTTGCCGCCCATGCGCCTGCCCGCGTGGGCGAATCGCCCGTGCTGTGCGTACAAGTGGCGTAAGCTATTTGCCGCAGGTGTAAGAGTATGTTGGTACAAAGCGCCCATTAAGGTAAAGTTTTAGGTGTATTTTTGTGATGAATCACGGTGCAAAGATAGCATGTTCTTGCCTCACAAAAAATACCACAAACATGGTATTTTTTGTGGTGAATGGGCAAAGTATCCCGCAGCGCTAAAAACGTTATGGGGGCTCCATTTGGCGGCAGCAACAAAGCTTTTACCCGCGCACACCGCGCCTCTACGCGCTCTTCGCGCTCCCCGCTCCCCGCGCCCCCGCCTTACCGTCATTCCGACCGGAGCACGCGAGGTACGAGCGTGCGCAGTGGAGGAAACTCCCGCCATTTCTCCCTTGCGACAGTGGTAGTGGTGGTAGTTTCCTCGCTTCGCTCGGAATGACGGCGCAAAATGGCGAAAAAAAGGTGAAGTTTAGGTGTTAGAGTTTAGAGTTGGTGCAGGCATTGCGGAACTCTTTGCTCACGGGATGAATGTACTTTTGTCGTGGCAACGTAAAAGTAGAGATTTTTTCT
>JAITAP010000087.1 GCA_031284065.1 Prevotellaceae bacterium | reverse complement strand
AAAAGTCCCATTCGCCGTTGAGCGACATTACGCGCGGGCTGTTGTCGCGCTTGCAGGTGAGCGCCTCTTGCTCGCTCGTAAAAGAGTAAGCCGTTGCGCGTGCAGGGTCGCGGTTAATGCTCACAACCATGGGGTCTTCCCAAGGTTCTGCGCCATATACGGAGGGTACGGGCGGCGCTCCTCCCGCCTTTTCGCCGGTAACCAGCTGCGCGGGTAGAAGGCTCGGAAAGAGAAAAGTCGAAAAAAACAAAATCTTTTTCATATTTGCAAAAGCGTGAAAATGTGAACTCCTCTACCCTCCAACATCTTCAGGCGACTTCGCTTTCCTTCATATTGTGCCACACCGCCTGCACGTCGTCGTCGTCCTCAAATTTTTCAATCAGCTTCTCCAGCACAGCCTGCTGCTCGGGGGTAACTTCTTTGGACTCGGTTGGTATGCGCTCAAACCCGCTGCTTATAATTTCAAACCCGTTGCCTTCGAGGTATTTTTGCATACCGCCGTAGCTCTCGTAAGCGCCGTAAATAATCCATTCGTTTTCATCGGCAAAAAGTTCGTCCACGCCGTAGTCAATCAGCTCCAGCTCCAGCTCCTCCAAATCCACGCCCTCCTTTGGCTTTATGCGAAACACGCTTTTGCGGTCAAACATAAAGTCCACGCTGCCGGAGGTGCCGAGCGACCCGCCAAGCTTGCTAAAGTAGCTGCGAATGTTAGCTACCGTTCGCGTAGGGTTGTCGGTAGCGGCGTCTATCACTATGGCAATGCCGTAAGGCGCGTAGCCTTCGTAGGTCAGCTCCTTGTACTCGCCCTGATCTTTTTCGATGGCGCGCTTAATGGCGCGGTCAACGTTATCTTTGGGCATGTTTTCGGCGCGAGCGTTTTGTATCAGCGCTCGCAGGCGGGGGTTGTTGTCCGGGTCTGTGCCGCCGCTTTTGGCGGCAATGGTAATTTCCTTGCCCAAACGAGTGAACGTGCGGGACATGCTGCCCCAGCGCTTCAGCTTTCTTGCTTTTCGGTATTCAAATGCTCGTCCCATATTTAGATATTTCAGATTTCAAATTGTCTGCTGCATAGCCACCATTTTGATGGCGCTTACTGCGGCTTCGTCGCCTTTGTTGCCATACTTGCCTCCGGCGCGGTCTTTGGCCTGCTGCATGTTGTTAGGCGTGAGCACGCCGAATATAAACGGCATGCTATACTCAAGGTTAAGCTGCATAATGCCGGTGGAGGCAGCGTTGCAAATAAAGTCGAAGTGGCGCGTTTCGCCTTGAATAACGCATCCGAGACATATCACAGCGTCAACCTTGTGGTTATCGGCAATGAGCTGCGCTCCCAGCGGGAGCTCAAAGGCGCCGGGCACCCACTTCACGATAATATTTTTTTCTTTTGCCTCGTACTTCAGCAGCGTGTTATACGCGCCGGTGAGCAGCTTGCCGGTGATTTCGACATTCCATTCCGATACCACAATGCCAAAATACATTTCCTTTGCCGAGGGTATTTCGCCGTCGTGCACGTGAGAGAGGTTGTGTAAGGCTGAAGACATTTTATTTCAAATTTCAATGATGATACAATAATAAAAAACCAAGACTTTGCAATGCACCGTCTTGGCTGTAGGGTTGAGAGCGCACCTGCAATGCCCCTTGCAAGCTCACCGTTTACTGTTGTTGTTGCAGCAGCTGTGCGCGGGCAATGTACTTATCGGCTTCGTTCCCTTCCGACGTGTCCGGAAAATCTCGCTTCACGCGCTCGTAGATTTTTGTTGCGTCAGCGTACTTGCCTTGCGCCTCAAGGAGTATTCCGGCTTTCATCAGGTAGCGGGGCGTGGTGAGGCGGCTGTGGTCGCTATCCGCCGCTTTTTTGTAGTACGACACGGCGTTATCGTAGTCTTGCAGCTCGCTATAGGCGTCGCCCATGCTGCCGTTGACGAGCGCCTTGCTCAGCTTGTCAACGGGGCTGTACTTCTTAAAGTAGGTAATGGCTTCATCGTACAGGCCGGTATGCAGGTACGCCAAGCCGACGTAGTAAGCCGCAAGGTTTCCGGCTTTGGTGCTCCCGTAGCGGTCTTCCACGTCGAGCAAGCCAAGATTTGCGCCATCGCCGTTAAGCGCCAGCGTCAGGGAATCTTGCTCAAAGTACTGCACTGCTGCAAACATCTGTGCTTGAGCCTCTTCTTCCAGCGGAGCTTTATACCAGCTCCTGTAGGCAAAAAAGACGCCTACCAGCAAAACCAAACCTATCACTCCGTAGATAAGCAACTTTTGGTACTTTTCAATAAAAACTTCTACGTTTGTCAGCGAGTGCTCAATAGCGCCCAGATTATCTTCGGCGTGCGATAATTTTTTAGCCATTTTCTATTTACAGTTTATTTTTCGTAATAATTTCTTACACAAATCAGGGTTGCAAAAGTAGCGATTTTAATTCTTATGCACAATAGCTTTGGGCTTTTTTTTAGAGTTAACCCCAAAAACCGCACGCTACGCTATGCTTATCGCCGTTTTTATGCTATCTTAAATTTTGCGTAACAAGTAAGAAGATTTTACCTTTTCCAAAAAATCGCTAACTTTGTATCTCTATTTTTGTCGGATAATAACAGTATAACAAACAACTAAATCAACACCCACATTAACCCCCTCACAAGTTGTGCTCTATGAATGTAGAATTGTATGTAAACCAAAAAGTTGCAGATTGCATAAAAGCGCTCTACGGAAGCAAAAATACACCCTTGCAGCTGCAAAAAACACGCAAAGAATTTGAAGGAGATATTACGCTCGTTGTCTTTTCCCTTGCTACGCTTAGCGGCAAATCGCCGGAGCAAACGGGCGCAGAGATAGGCGAATGGCTCTTGGCAAACGTGCCGCAGGTAGAGGCATTTAATGTAGTAAAAGGCTTCCTTAACATCAAGCTGTCCAAAACCTTTTGGCTCGAGCAGCTGTCACAAATAGAAAAAGACAAATCATTTGGATATTTCCCGTCTTCCGGTAAAACGGTGATGGTGGAGTACTCGTCGCCCAACACCAACAAGCCGCTGCACTTGGGGCATATTCGCAACAACCTGCTGGGGTGCTCGGTGGCAAAAATTCTCGAAGCCAACGGGCACAAGGTCATCAAGGTGAACTTGGTGAACGACAGAGGTATTCACATTTGTAAGTCAATGCTGGCGTGGCAAAAATTTGGCAACGGCGAAACGCCGCAATCGTCGGGCAAAAAAGGCGACCACCTCGTGGGCGAGTACTACGTAAAGTTTGACAAAGAGTACAAGCGTCAGGTATCGGCGCTAATGCACACGGGCGTGGCGGAGGACGAGGCAAAAAAGCAAGCCCCCATAATGCAGGAAGCGCAGAACATGCTCGTCATGTGGGAAGAGGGCAACGACGACATTTTTGACTTGTGGGAGGAAATGAACAGCTGGGTATATGAGGGCTTTGATGTTACCTACAAACAGCTGGGCGTATCGTTTGATAAAGTTTACTACGAGTCAAAAACATACTTGCTCGGAAAGGAAATTGTGAAGGACGGGCTGAAGAAAGGCGTTTTTTCCAAGAAGGAAGACGGCTCGGTGTGGTGCGACCTCTCCGCCGACGGTTTTGACCAAAAGCTCCTGCTGCGCTCGGACGGCACCTCAGTGTACATGACGCAGGACTTGGGCACTGCCCGACAGCGCTTTTCGGAGTACAGCTTTAACGAGCTGATTTACGTGGTGGGCAATGAGCAAAACTACCA
Organism: Prevotellaceae bacterium; assembly: GCA_031284065.1. GTDB lineage: Bacteria > Bacteroidota > Bacteroidia > Bacteroidales > UBA932 > JAITMY01. The sequence goes on along the minus strand of JAITAP010000087.1, from coordinate 3,301 downwards.
TTTTCAGGTGCTCAAGCTCATTCTAAAGAAGCTGGGCTACGCTTGGTCCGACAGCATCAACCACCTTTCATACGGCATGGTAGAGCTGCCCGAAGGCAAAATGAAATCGCGCGAAGGCACGGTTGTTGACGCCGACGATTTGGTAAAAGTTATGGTTGCAACAGCTCGCGAAACCTCGCTGGAGCTGGGCAAGCTGACCGATATGCCGGAAGAAGAGCAACAACAGCTGTTCCAGATGGTGGGTTTGGGTGCGCTCAAGTATTTTATACTCAAGGTTGACCCAAAAAAGACCATGCTTTTTGACCCCAAAGAATCCATTGATTTTAACGGAAATACCGGCCCGTTCCTACAATATACGTATGCCCGCATTTGCTCGGTACTGCGCAAGGCGCACGAGCAACAGCTTGAGCCCAACGTTGGCGCTGCGGAGCTGGGAGAGCGCGAGGTGGAGCTGGTAAAAAACGTGGCAGATTTTCCGCAGATAGTGGCGCAAGCCGGCGTGGAACACTCGCCTGCGCTGATAGCCAACTATGCCTTTGAGCTGGCAAAAGAATTTAACCAGTACTACCACGATATTTCCATTTTGAAAGAAGAAAACGCTGCGGTAAAGCAGCAACGTTTGGCTTTGCTCAGGCAAGTGGGCAAGACGCTGAAAACGGCAACGGAATTGCTTGGCATAGAGCTGCCGGAAAGAATGTAAAAGCAGCTGCCTCCCTCCGAAAAAAACGAAGAAAAGGGTTTGGGCATTTTTTATCAACTAAAAAAGTTGTATATTTGCAACGCAAAATGCGTAACGCAAAATGCGTAACGCAAAATGCGTAGTCAATTAAAATACAATATTTTATAAAATGGCAGTTGCTATAGAAAATCCTTTTTTGGTGGCTACTTATCACTCTCCCGCCTATTTTTGCGACAGAACAGCGGAAACAAAAAGAGTTACCAACGCCTTGACTAACGGTAGAAACCTTACGCTGCTTTCGGCGCGGAGAATCGGAAAAACAGGGCTGATAAAAAATGCTTTTTACCAGCTGCAAAAAAAGAAAGATTGGCAGACGCTATACGTGGATATTATGCCCACCGGCAACCTGAACGACTTCATAAAGTTGCTCGGCAAGGCAGTTGTGGAGCATGAGTGGCGACGATCGAAGAACTACCTGAAAAAAATCGCCATCCTGCTGTCGGGCATCAGCGCAAAGCTGTCTTTTGACCCGATTACGGGAGCGCCGGAAATAGGGGTAGAGTACAAAACACGGCAAGAAAGCGAAAAAAGCTTGTCGGAAATATTCCGCTATCTGTCAACGCAAGACGTTAAGTATGCTGTGGCTTTTGACGAATTTCAGCAAATTACCTGCTACCCCGAAAAAAATATAGAGGCGCTCCTGCGGTCGCACATTCAGCACCTGACCGGCGTGAATTTTGTTTTTTCGGGGAGCAACAAGCACCTGCTAACGTCCATGTTTTCGGACTACGGACGACCATTTTACCAAAGCTCAGACTTCCTGTTTTTGGAAAAAATAGAGGCTAACGCTTACTGCCGGTTTATCCGCGAAAAATTTGCGAAGCACGGCAAAGCTATCGCCACAGAGCTGATAAAAGAAGCGTTGGAGTACTACAGAGTTCATACATTCTACGTGCAATATTTTTTCAACAAGCTGTTTGAAAACAGCGAAAAAACGGTAACAAAAGTAATGGTAGAGCAAGTGCACCGCCTGATTTTGGAGGAGCGAGAGCATATCTACTACAGCTACAGAAATTTGCTGACTTCATACCAGTTTCTTCTGCTGAAAGCCATTGCCCGCGAAGGAGGGATAAGCCAGCCCAACGCCTCCGACTTCATTGCCAAGCATGGCCTGAAACAGGGCAGCTCCGTCAACAGAGCGTTGTCTGCTCTGGTGGATAAGGAAATGGTGTATGAGGAAACCGGCGTTTACTACGTTTACGATGTGTTTTTTTCAAAGTGGCTGGCGAAAATTTTTTAAAGTTCAAAAGTTTTTTTCATGTTTGAGAACCTACAAGACAAGCTGGAACGCGCCTTTAAAACGCTGAAAGGCGAAGGACGCATTACCGAAATCAACGTTGCCGAAACGCTCAAGGAGATTCGCAAGGCGCTGCTCGACGCCGACGTAAACTACAAGGTAGCCAAAACATTTACCGACGAGGTAAAACAAAAAGCGCTTGGACAAAACGTGCTGACCGCCGTAAAACCCGGGCAAATGCTCACCAAAATTGTGCACGACGAGCTGGTTACGCTCATGGGCAAGGAGGCAGAGGAGGTAACCCTGAAAGGTAATCCGGCAGTGGTGCTGATTGCAGGGCTGCAAGGCTCCGGTAAGACAACATTTTCGGGAAAATTCGCCTCGCTTGTCCGCAAAAACGGGCGCATGCCGCTACTCGTTGCCTGCGACGTGCATCGCCCCGCCGCCATTGACCAGCTCAAGGCGCTGGGGCAGCAGGTAGAAGTGCACGTGTACGCCGAAGAGGAAAATAAAAACGCTGTGCAGATAGCCAAAAACGCCGTTGAATACGCTAAAAAGAACAGGCACAGCGTAGTTATTATCGACACGGCGGGGCGGCTGGCTATTGACGAGGAAATGATGCGCGAGATTATCGCCGTAAAAAAAGCCGTATCGCCATCCGAAACCCTGTTTGTGGTGGACTCCACAATCGGTCAGGATGCCGTGAGCACCGCCAAAGAGTTCAACGAACGCCTCAACTTTGACGGCGTGGTGCTCACCAAACTCGACGGCGATACGCGCGGCGGGGCGGCGCTTTCTATTCGCGCGGTGGTCAACAAGCCTATCAAGTTTATGAGCATGGGCGAAAAAATGGACGCTCTACAGGTATTCTACCCCGACCGCATGGCGGATAGAATACTCGGCATGGGCGACATTGTTTCGCTGGTGGAGCGCGCGCAGGAGCAGTACGACGAAACAGAGGCGCGTCGTATTCAAAAGCGCATAGCAAAAAATCAGTTTAACTTCAACGATTTTATCTCCCAAATTCAGCAAATCAAAAAAATGGGCAACGTAAAAGATTTGTTGGGGATGCTTCCGGGCGTTGGAAAAGCCATGAAGAATATTGATATTGGCGATGACGCATTTCGGAAAATAGAGGTAATTATTTCGTCCATGACGCCGCAGGAGCGCACCCAGCCCGAAGTGATAAACGGTAGCCGCCGCAAGCGTATCGCCGCAGGCAGCGGATGCAGCATAGAGGAGGTAAACCGCCTGCTGAAACAGTTTGACGATACCCGTAAGCTAATGAAATCGGTGAGTAGCGGCGGAGCAAAAAATTTGATGAA
>JAITAP010000085.1 GCA_031284065.1 Prevotellaceae bacterium | reverse complement strand
AAAAAAGGGGCGCACCTGAATTTTTTATTTTACGCCAACAAAATCTTACCTTTGCAAAAAAATACCTTTATGTTAGACTATAATGCCTCTGTGCTATTGATTTATACCGGCGGAACTATTGGGATGACGGAAGATGCGGCGACCGGAGCGCTGAAATCGTTTGATTTTGGCTACCTGAAAGAGCATGTGCCCGAGCTGAATCGCCTTAACTTCAACATTGACAACGTGCCATTCGAGCAGCCTGTTGATTCGTCGGACATGGGGCCGGAAGAATGGAAAAAAATTGTCCGCATTATCGAAGACAGCTACGCAAAGTACGACGGCTTTGTAGTTCTACACGGCACGGACACGATGGCCTACTCAGCTTCGGCGCTGAGCTTTATGCTGGAAAACCTCAACAAGCCGGTTATCCTGACCGGCTCGCAGCTGCCTATTGGCAAGATACGGACGGACGGAAAGGAAAACCTGATAACGGCGCTCGAAATAGCGGTTGATAAAAATCAGGCGGGCGAAGCGCTGGTACCGGAGGTGTGCATCTTCTTTCAAAACCTGCTCATGCGGGGAAACCGTACCACCAAAATAAATGCGGAAAACTTCAAGGCCTTTAACTCCTTCAACTACCCTATTCTGGCAGAAGCCGGCACTTATATCCTGTATAAGCATGATTTAATTCACCGCCCTCCGAAGAGCAGCCCGGCAAGGTTTCGCTACTTGCTGGATACGAATGTGGCAATTATTAAGCTTTTTCCGGGCATTTCGCCGGCAACGCTAACGTCAATCATCGCCACTCCCAACCTCAAGGGCATTGTGCTGGAGACTTACGGCGCCGGAAACGCACCCGGCGAAAGCCGGTTTTTGGCCGCCGTTGAGGAGGGGGTCAAAAAGGGAATTGTAGTGGTCAACGTTACCCAATGCGCCTCCGGCTCGGTGGAAATGAACCGATACCAAGCCGGAAAAGCCCTCAAGAATATCGGGGTCCTTTCGGGGTACGATATTACTACGGAGGCGGCTGTTACCAAGCTGATGTTCCTTTTTGGGCATGGGTTGAGCGCGGAGCAGGTGAAGGAGCAAATGAAAATTTCGCGCGCCGGAGAAATGACGGCGCCGTAGGTGAATGAAAAGCCATGCCTGCCTGTTTTTGAATGGCGGCTATGCTTATACCTTATGCTGCGCAGCCCTCCGGTTCGGGGGCAGGTATAACGGCTTGGCTTCCCGCAATCGTTAGCGGCTGTATTCAGGCTATACAAGGCAGCTGTTGTTGCGGCAAAAAGCAAACCTCAAAAACCCCCGACAGCCGCTCGAACGCCACTGGGGTAGCCCCGCTATCTTTAAAAAGTTGGATTTCTCATGCTTTTCATGTAATTTTGCCACGCCTTACATGTAACGTGGAAAAAAAATACACCCATGCAAAACATCATTCAGCTCTTACCCGATAGCGTAGCCAACCAGATTGCCGCAGGCGAGGTGGTGCAGCGCCCGGCTTCGGTGGTGAAGGAGTTGGTGGAAAACGCCATCGACGCCGGAGCGACCGCCGTGAGCATTGTGATAAAAGGCGCGGGGCGAACGCTGGTGCAGGTGGTAGATAACGGCTGTGGCATGAGCGAAGTGGACGCTCGGCTTGCCTTTGAGCGCCACGCGACCTCCAAAATCCGCGAAGCGTCCGACTTGTTCCGCCTGCACAGCTTTGGCTTTCGCGGCGAGGCGCTGGCGTCGATTGTTTCCGTTGCGGAGGTGGAGGTGAAAACGCGCACCCCCCACGACGACGTCGGAACGCGCTTAGTGATAAACGGGTCGGAGGTGCAGCTTCAGGAGCCGGTGAGCTGCCCGACGGGAACTTCCATTGCGGTGAAAAATTTGTTTTTCAACATACCTGCCCGCCGCAAGTTTCTAAAAACCGACAACACCGAATTTCGCCACATTGAAAGCGAGCTGAAGCGCATAGCGCTGTGCCACCCCGAAGTTGCATTTACGCTGTGGAAAGACGGCAGCAAGGAGGTAGAGCTGCCCGCCGCCACGCTCAAGCAGCGCATTGCGGCAATGTTTGCCGGAGCTAAAAGCGTAAAGGGCTTGATTGATGTTGACACAAAAACGCAGGTGGTGAACTTTCGCGGCTTTGTGGCAACTCCCGAGAGCGCAACCAGAGAGCAGGACAAGCAATTTTTGTTTGTCAACGGGCGGTATTTTCAGAGCAGCTACTTTCGCAGCGCGGTGCTGCGCGCCTACGAGCAGCTCCTGCCGCAGGGCCTTTACCCATCGTACTTCATCCACTTCGAGGTTGACCCCGCCGGAATAGACGTAAACATTCACCCCACCAAAACCGAAATTAAGTTTGAGGATGAGCAGGTGATATGGCAAATTCTCCACGCCGCCGTGCGCGAGTCTATCGGCAAGTACGCGCTGGCGCCCACCATCAACTTTGAAACTTCGGGTCTTATCAACATCCCCGTGCTGCGCCGCGACACGGTGGTGAGCGCTCCGCAGGTAACCGTTGACCCTGCCTACAACCCGTTCAGGGAGCATGGCAAGCAGGCGCAAAGCCCGCGCGAGTGGCAAAAAATATACGACGGCTTGGCAAAAGACCATCCGTTTTTTCGTGATGAGAGCAAAGAAGAAAGCCTAATCATAGAATCCAGAATAAACGCCGAAGTAGAGGGCAAAGCGGCGGCAGAGCCGCCCGCCTTTCAGGGCAGGATTTTTCAGCTCAAGGCAAAGTACATCCTCACGCCGGTTAAGTCGGGGTTAATGGTGATAGATCAGGCGCGCGCGCACCGGCGGGTGCTGTACGAAGAGCTGCTGCAAAATATCGACGGCGCATCGCCGGCGCAGCAAGAGCTGTTTCCTCAAACGGTGCGGCTCTCGCCTGCCGACTACGATTTGCTGCTGAGCGTGTCGGACGATTTGCTGCGCATGGGGCTGGAGGTGCGCGATTTCGGCAGCCATACCGTAGTAGTGCAAGCCATGCCTGCCATAGCGCAGGAAAAAGACGCGGGAGAAATGCTCGAAGCCTTGCTGGTGACGCTCAAGCGCGAGGAAAAATCGCTGCAAGAAAACCACCGCCACGCGCTGGCGTCGTCTATGGCGGCAAGCATGGCAATTGGGGCGGGAAAAACGCTAAGCGAAGAAGAAATGCGCAACTTGGTAGCGCGGCTGCTTTCGTGCTCCTCGCCCGACGTTAGCCCCGACGGAAAGCCAACGATGGCCATTATTAGCGTAGAAGATTTTGATAAAAAATTCTTGAAGCGGGAACGGAACGCTGCCGAGAGTTGAGTATGAGCTAAAATTAAAATAAACATGAGAAACCTTACCCCCGTTGTAAAAAACCTTATTATGGCCAACGTTGTGCTGCTGCTGCTCACCATGCTGCTTGAGCGCACAGGCGTTGATTTGGTACGCTATCTGGGCTTGTTTTACCCGGGCTCGCAGTACTTTATGCCGCACCAGCTGGTTACGCACATGTTCATGCACGGCGGGCTGATGCACATCTTTTTCAACATGTACGCGCTGTGGATATTCGGCAGCACGCTGGAGCAGGTGTGGGGCGGAAAGCGATTTTTGTTCTACTACTTTGTAACGGGGCTGGGCGCGGCGGCCCTCCACACGTTTGTCAACTGGGTAGAAATTTCGCACGTGCAGAGCGCCGCCAAAGCGCTGATGAACACGCTCACCCCCGACGCCTTTGAGGGATTTATCGTAAAATATTTCGCCAACCATATCGACCCCAGCGCGCTGGACGCTTTTGTCTCCCAATGGTCAGCCACGCCCGACAGCCCCACGCTGGCGGCGCAGGCTGAAGAATATGTGAACAGCCTTATTCGCGGCAGGATGAACATTCCTACGGTGGGCGCAAGCGGCGCGGTTTTTGGCGTGCTGCTGGCGTTTGGGATGCTCTTCCCCAACACGCAGCTGATGCTACTGTTTCCGCCTATCCCCATCAAGGCAAAATACTTTGTCATTGGCTACGGCGTGCTGGAGCTCGTGCTTGGGGTGAGCAATCAGGGAAGCAACGTGGCGCACTTTGCCCACGTGGGCGGTATGCTTTTCGGATTTTTGCTCATTAAGTACTGGCAAAAAAAATCGCAACACTTCTACTAAGAATTTTGACTTACAGAATTTCAAAATTTCCAGAATTGGCATGTTCCTACCTGCCCATTTTGAAAATTGCAAAATTCTGTAAAATTTAATCCGTAAACTTTGAAAATCATGAAATTCTGCAAGCTATTCCCATTTTTACGCAATATCTTTTGCGGGAAGCGGCGGGTGCAGCCCCGCGCTGCGGCTGATGACTTTGAGATAGCGTACAACCGGCAACGGCAGCAAAGGGAGGCGGCGGTTGACCGTATCCTCGACAAAATTTCGGCAAAGGGCACAGGCAGCTTGACGAAAAAAGAAAGGGAAATCCTGAACAGGCGTTGAACTACCTTGCCCACATACTGCTTTCGGGCGACAGCGCACAGCGCCGTACAGGTGGTTTTATTGCCGATTTTGTAAAAGGCGGCAGGCTGAATTGCTTTCCGGAGGAAATCCGTCAGGGTATTACGCTGCACCGCCACATCGACACGTTTACCGATGCGCATCCGCTGGTGCGGGAAGCGCGTGCGCTGCTGCGGCCATACTTTGGGCGGTATGCCGGAATTTTTCTGGACATTTTTTACGACTACTTTTTAGCAAAAAATTGGAAACGCTTCTCCGACGTTAGCCTTGCGCGCTTTGCGGTGTCGTTCTACGCGTCCATGCTGCACAGCTACCGCTGGCTGCCCCTGCCGGTCAAAAGCTTTGCGTGGCGCTTCATTCTCACCCATCGGCTTGGGCGCTACGCGCATACGGCAGGCGTTCGGCAGACGCTGCAAATTATGAGCCGCTACAGCTCGCTCCCGCAAATGAGCGACGAAGCGATACAAATCCTGCGCAGGCACGAAAAAGAGCTGGAGCAAAATTTTCTTCAATTCTTTCCGCAGCTACAGGATTACAGCCGAAAGGCGCTTGGGGAAAAGCCCTGATTTTTCCACTGCTGTCCGTAAAAGTAAAAGTCCCTGCGGGAGCTGCCCTCAACGTTTCTTATTTTCAAAAAACTAACATAGCTGCAAGCTCAAATTCAACGTTTACTTTGCGTTGACCAGCTTGCTTACTTCGTACCAATAGAAAAATGCTTCGATATTGCTCTTTTTGAGCTTATTTAATTTCGTTGGCAAAGGCATTTCAATGATGGCATTTTGTAAAGACCGGGTATTATTTTTATCAAAATGTTTTACATCCACTTCACTGGCGGCTATCATTGCTGAAAGATAAGCTGCTTTTGAGGCATTTACAATGGCGCTGTCGAGGTGGTATTTTTCTCCATGAATAAAACTTTGAATACGCTTTACGCCCTCTTGCAGCTGCTTAAAGTTTTTATTATCAACCAATCCTTGCAAACAAATACATAGTGAAGTTTGTAAAATATCATCAAGAACTTGCGAAATGTCTTCAGGATTTAGATTGCGATATGCCAATTCTACTGCTGCAAACTTGCGAAAAGTATCGGCAACTGTTGCCATATCTTTGGTAATATCGAACAGGGAAGCAATGTCGAAAAGCTGTTTAATTATTTCCATTGCACAGCTTTTCGCGCCCTTGAAATAAGGTATTCCTGTTGTGTTTGGCGCAAAAGCGGTGAGCTTGTCGCCCAATAAATCGGCAACACTTGGGATATTTACCAAAACAGGTTCGCCAATGGTTTTGAGAAACCGGCTTTGAATGGGTAGCTGCCTTACATTGGCATAGTGAACGTCTTCAAACAACACATCAAGCAGGATGCATTCAGTAGCTGTTCCCGTAGCATAGCTTACCTGATAAAAGTATTTTGCGTGTGCTGTTGGAATACTGTGTGCGCTAATGCGCTTCACCAACTTTACATCGCTAAATCCGTAATCGGCGGCATGCTTCCGCAGGTATTGTTCAATATCCGTATTGGGCGGGCAAACAATGTCAATGTCAATAGAGAGGCGTTTTGCGCTATCCAAATGGAGCATCAGCGCAGTACCGCCTTTGAACACAAACGGACAACCTGACAATGCCAGCGATTCGAGCAAAGAAAATGCACGAATTGATTTTTCAACCAACACAATATCGTGAAATCCGACTTCTTTGACCGCTTGGCGCATCCACTCTAAACTTCTACTATCGGGATGTATCATAGCTTGTTGTCATCTAATAGCTGTTGTACCTTTGTTTTTCGTCCACGACGGGCAGCATAGCGCAAAAGCTTACTTTTATTCACTTTGTGACGCTCAAAAATAGCGGCATAAACATAATTCATTTCGATTCCGCTGAGAAAGGAAAATTCCACATCGCCGACCATATCTACCAAAAATTTTTCGATAGCGGGCGACGGTATGTTTTCAACGGTTGCCAACGGAGCCTCCGAAATCAACGGACGAACAACAACAGCTTCATTGCCGGCTATGTATCTGCCAAAATCTGTCTGCGTTGGCGTTAGAAATACTCGCATGGAGGTATCGGCATGAAGCCTGTTGAAAACCGCTTCGGCAGCATCACGCTCCACATCCACAAGCAAAAAGTCCAGCTTGGGGATATGGCGCATATAGGGGGCAATCTCTCTGCTACTCCACACGCAAAAGATGGTGAACGGAAATTGTTGCCTGATTTGCTCGCTTATTTGCCTGACTTCATCAGTATTGGTAACGAAAAAATCTACCTTCGACCGGTCGGGCAAAGCATATACGCCAAATTTCGGATGAATTAAAGCCTTACTATTCAAAAGACGTTTTAGTTGCACGGAAACTGCGTTTGAAGAAACATCTTGCCGCCCTTGCTCCAAGTGAGCAATAAGTTCTTTACGCGTAAAACGCTTGTGGTTTGCTGCAAATCGCATTATGTCGGTATTGGTAACCATCGCCTGACTGTGTATTTATCAGGCAACAAAAATACAACATTTTTGGCAATAAAAAAACATTACTGCCAAAAATGTTGTGTGCGTCAAGCGTGAAACAAAATGCCAAAAGCAAACAACTACCGTTTCCTGCCCTTGCCGGTCAAAAGTTGGGCGGATAAAATTTGGCGGATTTACATGGGGTCAACGTCCGGAATAATTTCGAGCTGCCGGAACTCATTTTCCTGCAAAATTTCGGAAAATTGCGCTTTCAGCAACGTCTTTGCCTTTTCTACCGACTTTCCGCGCTCTATCTTTAGCATAAAGTCCATGAGGTAGCGGTTTTGCACGCGGTTGACGAGCGGCGTTGCAGGCCCAAGCACGCGGTTGCCAAAGACTGCCTTGAGGCGCCGGGAGAGCGCCTGCGCCGAGCGAAGTAGCGTTTGCTCGCTGCGGTGCTTTAGCGTAATTCTTATCAGGCGCACAAACGGCGGGTAGAGGAGCTCTCGCCGGTCGTCTATCTGCGAGAGGTACATTTTTTGGTAGTCGTTGCGCTGCACGCAGCTCAGGATGTGGTGCTGCGGCTGCACGGTTTGTATGAGCACAAGCCCTTGCTTTCCGCGCCGCCCCGCCCTGCCCGACACCTGCGCCATGAGCTGGTAGCTGCGCTCGCCGGCGCGAAAATCGGGGTACGAAAGCATGCTGTCGGCGTTGAGGACGCCCACCAAGCTCACGTTGTCAAAATCAAGCCCTTTGGTTACCATTTGCGTGCCAACGAGAATTTTAATCTTGCGGCTCTCAAAATCCTCAATGATGCGCTCGTAGGCGCTGCGCGTCCGGGTGGTGTCGAGATCCATGCGCTCAACGGAAACGTCGGGAAAAATGAGCTGCAAATCTTCCTCCACCTGTTCCGTCCCAAAACCCTTTGTTTCCATCGACACGCCATCGCAGGCCAGGCAGCGGTGCGGCATTCCAATGGCAAACCCGCAGTAGTGGCACACCAGCTGGCGGCTGCCCTTGTGGTAGGTGAGGCTTACGTTGCAGTGCTCGCACTGCGGTATCCAGCCGCACTCCTTGCACTCCACGTAGGGCGAAAATCCCCGCCGGTTGCGGAACAGGATTACCTGCTCGCCGCGCTCCAGCGCTGCGCCGACTTCGTTTACCAGCACCGGCGAAAAGTACCTGCCGCCCTGCTTGTTTTTCAGGTACGATACGTTTACTATCCGGATTTCCGGCAGCGCCACCCGGCCGTAGCGCTCGGCGAGCTCCACCAGCCCGTACTTTCCGGTGGCGGCGTTGTGGTAGCTTTCCACCGATGGGGTGGCAGAGCCAAGCAGGGTCTTTGCGCCGTGCTGCGCTGCCATCATGATGGCGGCGTCGCGCGCGTGGTAGCGCGGCGGGGGGGATTGCTGCTTGTAGGTGTTCTCGTGCTCCTCGTCCACAATGACCAGCCCAAGGTTGGCGAACGGCAAAAAGATTGACGAGCGAACGCCCAGCGTCAGCGACGGCTGCGAGCCGCCCTCCAGCAAACGCCGGTACTCCTCTACGCGCTGCGCATCGCTAAACTTGGAGTGGTAAACCCCCACGTTGCCAAACACTTTTTTTAGCCGGGTGATGAGCTGCGCCGTGAGCGCAATTTCGGGCAAAAGGTAGAGCGTTTGCTTGCCCTGCGCCATAGCCTGCTCTATGAGGCGCATGTAAATTTCCGTTTTGCCCGACGAGGTAACGCCGTGCAACAGCACAACCTGCTTTTCGGCAAAGCTCCGCTGAACGTCATCGTACGCCCGCTGCTGCGCCGCAGAGAGCGTGGGCATTACCGCCGAAAAATCTTCCTCTGCCGCCTTTGCGAGGCGCAGCTCCTGACGGTACAGCGAAAAGATATTTTTGGCTACGCAGGCTTTGAGCGCTGCGGCGGTGGTTTTTGCTTTCTCCAGCAGCTCTTTTTGCGCCACCCTGAGCGGCGCGGAGTAGCTGATGGGCAGCGCCAGCGACACGTAGGCGAGCAACAGCTGCTCCTGCTGCGGCGCACGCTCCGTGAGCGCAAAGAGCGCATTCAAATCTTCCTCGCTGCCAACGCTGGGGTGAAGCGCGACCACCGTCTCGTAGCGCGGCTTGCCGACGTTGACCAGCTGCTCCTCTATGCACACGGCGCGCTTGCTTAGCAATTGCTGCATCACCGGCAGCACGTTTTTTACCCGCACCGCCGCCGAAAGCTCCTCTACGCTAAGGCTCGGCTTGGATTGCAGCGCCTGTAGCATGTCGGACTCGGCGCGGCTAAGCTCCAAGTCCAAGTCCTCCCAGCCGCTATCGAGCGACACGCGCGTTTCGCTCTCCATTTTGAGCGCGGCGGGAAGCGCAGCCTTCATCACCTCGCCAACGCCGCACATGTAGTACTGCGCAACCCACGACCACAGCGCAAGCTGCAAGCCGTTGACAAGGGGAGCGCTGTCCAAGACAGACACAACATCTTTGGTGGCGTAAGGGGGCGTTTCGCTATGGACACGCTGCACTACGCCGGCGTATATTTTCCGCCGGCCTACCTGCACCGCCACGCGCACGCCCGCCTGCACCGCCTGCCGCATATCGGGCGGCACGGAGTAGGTGAGCGGCTTGGGGAGCGCAAGCGGCAAAATGACATCTACAAAACAGCTCAAGAAATTAGTCCTTTGATTACCGCGCAAAGTTAGCCTTTATTTTGAATTGCCGGAAGGAAAATTTTGCATACGCTGAAAATTGAAAGCTGAAAGCTGCTTGCGCCGAATCTCCGCGCCGCTGTCCCGCCGTCGTTCAGCCACCGTCCCGTCACCGTTCCGCTCCCGCCGCCGCTGTCCCACCCCGCCGTCATTCCGAGCGGAGCGAGGAACCGGAGCGAAGCGGAGCTCGGCGTAGCCAATCTCCCACCTTACTACCAAACCCTTGTTGCCGCTATATGGCAAAAATGGCGGGAGGTTCCTCCGCTACGCGCGCTCGTGCCTTGCGCGCTCCGGTCGGAATGACGGGTGGGGGGACATGATGTTCGGCGCAAGCCTCCCCTCTCCTTTGGAGAGGGGCAGGGGGTGAGGTCTGGGAGCGAGGTGTGGCAGGTCGCTTGCATCTTTCATTCCGTAGGAATGAA
>JAITAP010000007.1 GCA_031284065.1 Prevotellaceae bacterium | reverse complement strand
GGGACGACACTTTGGAGGCGACAGCAAGTGTCGTCCCTGCGGGACTTAAGAGGAGAGCGCTATCGTTACCGTAGGCTAAAGCCTACGGTTAATCAAGTGTCGTCCCTGCGGGACTTGCCCGACATCAGCCAATTCAAAATTCAAAATTCAGAATTCAAAATTTTATAATGTGCTGCCGTTGCAACAAAGTCACTCTAATATCTAAACTCTTTAATTAATTACCACCATCTTCACCACCTTGCTCTCCTGCCCCGTTTGGTCGGCGAGAAAGATGAGGTACACGCCGGTTGCCACGCGCCGCCCGTTGAGATTTTGGACGTTCCATGTAATAGTTCCGCCGTTGGCGGTGGCAAAAAACACAAGGTTGCCCGACACGTCCGTTATCTTCACCGAGGCATCCTCCACGAGGTTGGCGATGGTAACCAAGCTCATGTCGGGGCGCACGGGGTTGGGATATACCTTTACCTCGTCAAAGTTGTACCTGCCGGCGGTGGCGTCGCTGTAGAACCCAACCATACCCTTGTCTGTGGCAAAAATTACCTCACCCGTTTGACCGTTCACGGCAATATCTTTCACGTTGTTTGAGGGCAGGGGGCTGTTTTGCGCGTTGAAAGCGTGCAGCTGCTCCACACCATCGTCGGATTGCAGGAACACGCCGGCGTCGCGCGTGCCGAGCCACTTGCGGTTGCCGCCGTCCACCGCTATCGCCGTTACGTGCTCGTACTGTAGCAGGTAGGCGGCTTGTCCGGGTATCTCCGTAGGAATTTTTATGCGCTGACCTTGCGGAACGCTTGCGAACGGGTCGCTAATCGCGCTGTACACAACTACACCCTTATCTGTCCCCAGCCACAGCTCGCCGTTGCGGTCGGCGGCAAGCGCGTAAATGTTGCCCGCCGAAAACGTTTCGTCAATGCTCACCTTCACGCTAAAAACGGAAGCCTTGTCGTCGTCGGCGTCGGCAAGGTTTGCGCCGGGCGCGTAGAGGTACAGGTTGTTCGGCCGGGCTATTCCCCAAAAAACTTTGTTGGCAAGCGCAACGCTTCCCAGCGTTTCAGTTTGCAGCGCGTCGCTGGAAAATACGCTCCACGAGCCATCGGCGTTGCGCCGTCGCACGGGCGTTGCGCTGTTCGAGGCAAAGGCAAAAAGGTTTCCGTCCGCATCAAAGGACATGCCGCGTATATCGTCCCCCGACTTCCCCAGCAAGCTTGCACCGCTGAACGTTGCCACGCCGCTCGACGTTGCCACAAAAATTTCCGCCGCATTTTTCGGGTTTATTTTTACCGCTTGCGCGTCGGCTATTTGGCTGTTTGCGCTCCCTGTCCACGTACCTTTGTTCTCCAGAATACTCAGCGCACCGCTTGCTGCGGCAGCAATCTTGCCGCCGTATTCGTCGAGGGCAACGGTTTGGTTTTTCAGCGGGCTGTTGGGCGCGGCCTGCGCAAAGGAACCGGCAGAGCTCGCCACCAGCCCCAACTCCGCGTCGGCAATGCAGATGCCGTCTTGGTATGCTGCCACCCTGCGCGGGCTGAACGAGGACAGTCCGCCGCCGTAGCTCGAAATATTATTTTGCGTATTATCAACGTTGTGCAGCATGGCTGCGGTAGCAACCCACAGCTCGCCGTCGGCAACGCTTAGCGCACGGGGACTGGAGAAATTTTGCGGGTGCTGGGAAAATTTTTGCAAATCGGTGGTGGATTGCAGCGTGCCGTCAGCTTGCAGCGCGTACAATTTTCCGTTGGCTACGGCAAGCGAAATAACGTTGCTCCCCGTCAGCCTGTGCTGCCAGCCGAGCGAATTGTAGCGGCCGGAGCTGTTTTTGTCCGCCGTGTACAACCCTTTTGGCGTTGCCGCCGCTATGGTATTTCCAAGCAGCGCCAAATCCTGTACGGCAAGCGTATCGTTGTACTCGTCGATGGTGTAGTTGTACTCGTCGATGGTGTAGTTGGCGCGTATTTCCTCGTTTTTTATCTCCAGCATTTGCGCGTTGGTGGCGACAAGAATCAGGTCGTCCACGCGCAGAAAGCGGTTGATACCCTTGCGCCCGTGCGTGACAAAATTTTTCCACGCCTCAATTTTCTTTGTTTGGTTGCCTTGCCGGATTTTGCGCGGGTCTGCGCTGCGGAGCACGTCAATGCTACCGTTGTCATACCCCACAAAAATACATCCGCTCTGCTCGTCGTAAAGCGCCGCCGTCAGCCCAAAGTCGCTCAGCCCGTTCACCTTTGAAATTTTTTCCGCCTCGCCGTCAAAAAAGAGGAGCCCCGCCGACGTTACGCATATCGCCTGCCCGCCTTGCACAAGCACATCTGCGCCCTGCGTGTAGGCAAAGTGGTCGCGCCACGCGCCCGTTTTTTGCGCAGCCGGCGCAGCGGGCGTCAGGAGTATGAGTATGGCGGGTAGCGCTACTCGGAATATTTCGGATTTGGGGGATTTCAAAGTCTAAATATTTGGCGTAAGACAATTGTGGTGCAAATGTACATGATAATTTTCAATTTGCGCACAAGCTCGCCAAAACAATCGCCGCCTTCCGTAAAAATCAAGGCAGCCCCGCTACCGCCATTCCGAACCCCGCTACCGCCATTCCGAACCCCACTACCGTCATTCCGAACGAAGTGAGGAACCTCCCACCACAGCGCACCAAGAAGTTCGGTGGTAATGGCGGGGGATTCCTCGCTTTGCTCGGAATGGCGCGACGCGCTCGGAATGACGCGATTGGGCAGAGTTACGAAAAAAACGAATATGGCGAAAAAAGGGCGGAATGACGGAGGGAGGTACGACCTCGCCGCTGCCATGCCACCATTTTGTAAAAAAAACTTGCTGAATTTTTTGCAATTCAAAAATAAGAGCTATCTTTGCAACCCCTAAAAGTGGAGACATGCAGGTACTGCAAAGCGCCACTTTTTTATTTGCAAGTATAATAAATAGAACATTTTGAGAGGCTTACTATGGATACATTAAGCTACAAAACCGTATCGCAAAACGCGGCAACGGTGCAAAAAAATTGGGTGCTGGTGGACGCTACCAACGAGGTTGTAGGGCGTTTGGCGGCAACGGTAGCCTACGTGCTGCGCGGCAAAAACAAGCCCGGCTTCACGCCGCACGTGGATTGCGGCGATAACGTAATTATTGTCAACGCCGAAAAAATCCGCTTCACCGGCGACAAGATGACCGACAAGCAGTACGTTAGCCATACCGGATACCCCGGCGGGCAGCGGTTTATTACGCCTGCCGCGCTGTTGAGAAAAAAACCTTGCGCAGTGGTAGAGAAAGCGGTTAAGGGCATGCTCCCCAAAACCCGCTTGGGCGCGGAGCAATTTCGTAACCTCTACGTGTATGAGGGGGCAAGTCACCCGCACAAAGCGCAAAAGCCTGCGGCAATAAAAGTAAGTGAAATCAGGTAAATAATTTATATAATGGCAACAGCAGCTATAAACGCTATCGGAAGAAGAAAATCCGCAATTGCCCGTGCTTACTTGAGCGTAGGGAGCGGCAAAATTACCATCAACAACCGCGAGCTGGCGGACTACTTCCCGTCGGGAATTTTGCAGTACGTGGTTACGCAGCCTTTGGCGCTCACGGGCAACGAGGGTAAGTATGATATTAAAGTAAACCTCGACGGAGGCGGCGTTACGGGGCAAGCCGGAGCGCTGAGCCTTGCCATTGCCCGTGCGCTGTGCGAGGTGGACAAGGAAGCTTTTCGTCCGGTGCTCAAGTCAAACGGATTGCTCACCCGCGACTCGCGCGAAGTGGAGCGTAAGAAACCGGGACAGCCGGGCGCGCGCAAACGCTTCCAGTTCAGCAAGCGTTAGCCGCCTTTACTGTGGAACGACATGGGCAGCGGCATACGTCAGGCGCGCTCTAAAAAGCAGCGTCTTTTTCCTTGCGAGCCGGTGCAAGTATTGCACATCCGGTTTTTCGACAACGTTACGGCAAGAAACTTCTTGCAGAGGTTCAATCCAATAAGAAAGTCAGAAAGCAATTAATTTATTTTATTTAACAGATTTTAATATATTAATATCATGAACGATAGTCAAATGATGTTTTATAATTTCATCTTGGAGCGGACTCAAATCGGAAAAGAGGCCGAGATGGAAGTATTACTTGAGGAATGTTTTGCCAAGCAAGATTCTAGAAAGCAAACGTTGCAGGATATGCAGGAATTTATTCCCAAAATGCTTGCGCTGTTGCGGTTGGGGTGTGTTGAAGAGGTGAGAAAGATAATGTCGAGTTTTTACCCGGAGGAGCATTATTAGCGACAATTCCGGACAGGAAAACTTTTGGAAATCGCTTTTTTAAAGCAAAGCACGGCTGAATTAAAACATAGCAGACCGACCCGTTCTTGGTTGCTACTGCGCTGTTGTTCAACCGCGAAAAACCTGCAAGACCAAATTTATTTTGCTACCGGCAGGTTGATGAATGAGGTTTAAAAACAAATTTTTATTTAAACATAAACAAAAAAAATGCCACGTACAAATTTTGAACAACTTCTCGAAGCAGGCGTCCACTTTGGACACCTGAAGCGCAAGTGGAACCCGAAAATGGCTCCTTACATTTTTATGGAGAAAAACGGTATTCACATCATAGACTTGCACAAAACCATTGTAAAAATTGATGAAGCCGCTTCGGTGCTCAAGCAGATTACAAAATCCGGAAGAAAAGTGCTCTTTGTTGCTACCAAAAAGCAGGCTAAAGATATTGTTGCCGAAAACGTAGCCAAAATAGGTATGCCCTACGTTACCGAGCGCTGGCCGGGCGGTATGCTTACCAATTTCCCTACCATTCGCAAGGCGGTGAAAAAAATGGGGCAAATTGACAGAATGAACACCGACGGAACATTCAACAACCTCTCCAAGCGCGAACGGCTGCAAATTACACGCCAGCGGGCAAAGCTCGAAAAAAACCTGGGCAGCATTGCCGACCTGTCGCGCCTGCCTGCCGCCATTTTTGTGGTAGATATTCAAAAGGAAGCCAACGCCGTGCGCGAGGCAAACCGGCTGAACATTCCGGTAGTTGCCATGGTGGATACCTGCTGCGACCCTTCGCTCGTTGACTTTGTTATTCCCGCCAACGACGACGCAACCAAATCCATTACCTACATTATAGAGGTTATGTGCAACGCCATTCAGGAAGGTTTGGAGGAGCACAAGCTGGAAAAAGACAAGGAAGATAGAGACTCCGCAAAATCGGATAGCGAAGAGGCACGCGAGAAAAACACCAAGTTGAGGTCGCGTAAACCAAAGACGGAAAAACCGGCGACCGCGAAAAAAGAGAAAGCTGCAAAGGAAGCCGACGCCCAAGCCGAAGCCAAAGCCGAAACGGAAGCCAAAGCCGAAACGAAAGCCAAAGCCAAAACCGATGCCAAAGCCGACGCCAAAGCCAAAGCCGAAACGGAAGCCAAAGCCGAAGCGGAAGTAAAGGCAGAAGAGTAAGCCGCAAAATTCAAAAAATAAGGAGGAAACATATATGGAAATTAAAGCATCAGATGTTGCAAAGCTGCGCCAAATGACGGGCAGCGGAATGATGGATTGCAAAAATGCGCTGGTAGAAGCCAACGGCGATTTTGACCGTGCGCAGGAAATAATCCGCGAAAAAGGCAAGCTGGTTGCCAGCAAGCGCGCCGACCGCGAAACAAGGGAAGGCGCGGCAATTGCAAAGATTTCGGCAGATGCAACAAAGGGTATTCTGATATGCCTGGGCTGCGAAACCGATTTTGTGTCAAAAACCGAAGGATTTCAGGCGCTGGCAACAAAAATTGCCGACGCAGCGTTAGCCAACCTGCCCGCCGACGCTGAGACATTGCTCAACCTCAAGCTGGACGGCGTAGCCATAGCAGAGCTGATTTCCCGACAAACGGGCAAAACCGGCGAAAAGCATCAGGTGGTTTACTACGACAAGCTGCAAGGCGCGCTGCTAACGCCCTACAACCACATGAACGGCAAAGTATCGTCGCTGGTGGCGTTCGGCAAGGTGTTGCCGGCGGGGGCTGCCAAGGATGTTGCCATGCAGGTAGCCGCCATGAGCCCCGTTTCGGTCAGCAAGGACGATTGCCCTAAAGAAGTTCAGGAAAAGGAGCTGCAAATCGGCCGCGAGCAGGCTAAGCTCGACGGAAAGCCCGAAGCTATGATAGAGAAAATTGCGCTGGGAAAGCTCAACCGATTCTTCAAAGACAGCACGCTACTGGCGCAGGATTTCATCAAAGACGCAAAAATAAGCGTAGAGGCCTACCTCAAGAGCGTTGACAAAGATGCAACGGTAACGGCGTTCAAACGTTTTTCGCTGAACGATTAGGCAAGCTTAGAGCTTGTTGGAAGATGAAAAAACCGGAAAGGTAAAGACCTTTCCGGTTTTTTTTTGCCTTGCGTAAAGGGTTAAGCATTGGTTAGCGCGGAGTTTTTAGTACACCGGAATATTCTGCTTAAACATGTCGGAAATGATTTGCTCCATAGAGTAAAACCCCGTCGGCTTGTCGTGCAGCCATTTTGCGGCAAAAAGCGCACCCTGCCCAAATGCGCCCCTGCTGATGCTTTCGTGCACCAGCCGGATGGTTTGGTTGGGCAGCCCGAAAATCACTTCGTGCTTGCCCACGATGCCGCCTACGCGCACAGAGTTCACGTGGCGCGTATTTTCGAGGCCGAGTATGCCCGCTATCTTGAGCGCCGTGCCCGACACCCCCTTTTTGTCGCGAAAATGCTCCTCAATAATCTCAATATCGGCATGGGGCGCAATGCTTTGCAGCACCTGCGAGGCGACAAGCAGAAAGTTTACGCCAAGCGTAATGTTGGGGGAGTAGAGCACTGCGCTGTGCTCCGAGTATGATTTTAGCGTGTCAATAGCGGCTTGGTCTAACTTGGATATTGCCGAAATAACTTTAATGCCAAGTCGGGGGGCTACCGCGTAGCTTTTGTAGCCCGAAACGCCCGAAAAATCAATTATAATATCAACAAAGTGTTTTTTGAAAAAGTCTTCGCCTATCTGGTCGGCCGAGAAGATGGGCGTAGCGTCGCGCTCATACCCAAGCAAGCGGCTGGCATACTTCTGGTTTGACGCTTTGGTACGGCGCACAATCCATGCAAAGTCAATCTGCTTGTCTTGCATAATCTCCTGCGCCACAATCCTTCCTGTCTTGCCAAAACCAAATAATCCTATTTTTATTTTATTCATATATTTTTTCTTTTTTTTAAATATCAATGCCACAAATGCAGCATAAATTATGGCGCTTCCTAATGCTTATAAGATTTGCACCATGCAGTAAGCCCGCACGCCTCGCACTTTGGCCGGCGTGCAATGCAGATGTATCGCCCGTGCAGGATGAGCCAGTGGTGGGCAATGGGTCGCAGCTCGGGCGGGATGTGCGCGGTGAGCTGCCGCTCCACGTCGAGCGGCGTTTTGCTGGCTGCCGACGCAAGCCCCAGCCTCTTTGCCACGCGAAAAACGTGCGTATCAACGGCAATGGCGGGCTTGTTGTACACCACGCCGGCAATAACGTTCGCCGTTTTGCGCCCCACGCCGGGCAGGAGCTGCAGCTCGTCCACGTCGTCGGGGACAACGCTGTTGAACCGGCTTACGAGCATTTCCGCCATGCCCTTCAGGTTTTTCGCCTTGCTGTTGGGGTATGAGATGGATTTGATGTATTCGTAAATCTCCCCTACCTCAGCCTGCGCCAGCTTTTCCGCCGCAGGAAAGGCTTTGAAGAGCGCCGGCGTAGTCATGTTCACGCGCTTGTCGGTGCACTGCGCCGACAGGATTACGGCAACCAGCAACTCGTACGGGCTGCGGTAGTGCAGCTCGCTCTCGGCAGCGGGCACGTTGGCTTTGAACCATTCAATAATGCGCAGGTAGCGCTCGGAGGTAGTCATTGCTGTTGAATTTTATTTAGATTGTAAAGATACGAATAGAAAATAAAAATTGTCCGCCCTGCGTAAAATAAGACGGAAGCGGTGCGACATAGCGGGTTATGTACGTTAGCAAGCCTCAAAAAAATATAATCACAACCATTTTTCGCTGGGTGCGCTTGGAAATCTCGTGATTTTCGTCTAATTTTGCCGGACGTTTAGCAATTTTACCGGTGAAAATGTTTAATATAATTTAATATGATTGAAATGAAAAGAGTAGTCAATTTTTTAGCCTGCGCAGCTGCATTGCTGTGCCTGTCAACGTGCACCTCGTCCTCCGACAAGCTTGCTATCAGGGGGGAGTTGGTTGGCTTGCAAGCCGGAGATACGATAGTTGTGCGCATTTACGATTTTGAGCGGCAGCTCGTGGCAGGCGATACGATAGCCGTAACCAAGAAGAATCGTTTTTACTTTGAGCGCGCGCTGGCTCAAGCTCCCTACAGCGCAAGCCTGTACTACTTTCCGGCGGATACGATGCTCCACCCGCTTTCAAAAACGCTCGACCTTTCGTCTGCAACCGACAAGCTGAAGCTGCGCGGCAACGCTGCCGACTTCCCCTACGCGCTGGTGGACGGGGGATTTTACGCTGATAAAACCGTAAAAGAATACGTGCAGATGGTGGATAGCATCTACAAAGCTGTTACGCTGACGTCGGATTCCATGAGGCAGGCAAGGCTGCAAAATGACACGGCAGGGCAGAAAAGGCTTGACGCGGAGTACCTGCGCTTGGCAGGCCAGCTGGAGGATGAGGAAGCCGCGTTTATCCGGAACCATCCGGATGTTATGTACTCCGCCTACCTGTACGCCTCCGTTTCGCGGTGGGAAACGCTGAAAAAAGTGCAGGAGCAGTACGAAGCGTTTGCGCCCGAGCTGCAACAATCGGCGTACGGCGAGCGGGTAAAGCAAAATATCGACAAGCGAGCCGTAGTAGCCGCCGGAGCGCAGCTGCCCGACTTTACGGTAACGGACATTGACGGAAAATCCATCTCCACCGCCGACTTTAAGGGGCGGTACGTGCTGCTTGACTTCTGGGGCTCGTGGTGCAGCTGGTGCCGAAAGGCAAGCCCCAAGCTTGTGAAGCTGTACAACGAGTACAAGGATAAAAACCTGCTTGTGGTGGGGCTTGCGTGGGATACCAACCACGAGAGCTGGAAAAAAGCCATCAAGAACGACGGGCTGACGTGGGCGCACGCCAACCTGTACGACCATCAGGAGGTGAAAGATTTGTTTTGCATTTCGGCTTTCCCCACCTACGTTTTTGCGTCGCCGGAGGGCGTCATCCTTGCCAACTCAAGCGACTTTGACAAGGAGATTGAGCCGGTCCTGAGGGAAGCGCTAAAGTAGCGCGCGTAGCCACACAAATTTTAAATCTGAATAATGGGTATTGTAGCCATAGTTGGTCGTCCCAACGTTGGGAAAAGTACGCTGTTCAACCGGCTGGTGGGCGGCAGGCAGGCGATTGTTGATGAGCAATCCGGCGTAACGCGCGACCGGCACTACGGCAAGAGCGACTGGAACGGGAAAACATTTTCGGTAATCGACACCGGCGGGTACGCCGTGAACTCCGACGACGTTTTTGAGGAGGAAATCCGCAAGCAGGTTGTGGCCGCCATCGGCGAAGCCGACGTTATCCTGTTTATGGTGGACGTTACCTGCGGCGTTACCGCCTACGACGACGCGGTAGCCAACATTCTCCGCCGCTCAAACAAAAAGGTGCTGCTGGTGGTCAACAAGGTGGACAACAACAACCGCATTTACGACGCGCACGAGTTCCACAAGCTGGGGCTTGGCGAGCCGTACTGCGTGTGCGCCATGAGCGGCAGCGGCACCGGCGAAATACTGGACGAAGCCGTGAAGCACCTCGCCGACAGCGCCGCCGAAGACGATACGGAAATACCGCGCGTAGCCATTATCGGCAAGCCCAACGTGGGGAAATCATCCATTGCCAACGCGCTGCTGGGCGAGGAGCGCAACATTGTAACGCCCATTGCCGGCACCACGCGCGACGCGGTGCTGTCGCGCTACAGCAAGTTTGGGCACGACTTTTTCCTTGTTGATACGGCGGGGCTGCGCAAGAAAGGAAAGGTGCACGAAAACCTTGAATTTTACTCCGTCATGCGCACCATCCGCGTCATAGAGCGCTCCGACGTGTGCATCCTTATGATGGACGCCACGCAGGGCGTAGAGGCGCAAGACCTCAACATTTTCAAGCTTATCGTGCGCAACAGCAAGGGGTGCGTGGTGGCGGTAAACAAGTGGGACTTGGTGGAAAAAGACAGCAACACCATGAAAGGCTACCGCGAAGCCATACAAAAGCGGCTCGCGCCCTTTAGCGACGTACCCATCATTTTCACCTCCGCCACCGAAAAGCAGCGTCTCTTGGACGTAATCAAGGCGGTATCGGAGGTGTACGAGCGCAGGCGGCAGCACATTTCTACCGCCAAGCTCAACGAAGCCCTCCTGCCCGTGATAGAAGCTTACCCGCCCCCTGCCATAAAGGGCAAGTACATAAAAATAAAGTACGTTACGCAGCTCTCGTCGCCCTCGCCGGTGTTTGCCTTTTTCTGCAACCTGCCGCAGTACGTCAAGGAGCCATACAAGCGGTTTCTGGAGAATAAGCTGCGCGAAAAGTACAACTTCTGCGGCGTTCCCATCCACATCTACCTTCGGCAGAAATAGGGGCGGTTCGCGAACCGCCCCGCGCCAATGGCGTAGCGGCAAACCGCCTCCAATTCCCCTGCGGGGAAGCGGGGACAATTGTAATCCGTCAAAAATTACAAACCTGCATAACATGAGCTGTTATTCGTTGCAACAAAGCCACTCCTAACTCCAAGCCTCCCAATTCACTCCATCGGTACAAGCGTTATCACCGGCACCAGCATTTCCTCCATCGAAATGCCGCCGTGCTGAAAAGTGTTGCGGTAGTACTTTACGTGGTAGCCGTAGCTGTTGGGGTAAACAAAAAAGTCGCGGTTGCGGGCAAACACGTAGCTGCTCGAAAGGTTGGTGCGGGGCAGGTAGGCCATCTCCGGCTTCTTGACCTCAAGAACATTCTTTGCATCGTAGGTGAGCGCTCTTCCCGTTTTGTACCTAAGGTTGGTGGAGGTATGGCGGTCGCCTATAATCTTTATGGGGTTGCTGACGCGCACCGTCCCGTGGTCGCTCGAAAGGACGACCTTAAACTTTCGCGCAGCCAGCTCCTTCAGCAGCTCCAGCAGGTCGGAGTGCTCAAACCACGAGCGCATGAGAGAGCGGTATGCGGCTTCGTCTTCGGCAAGCTCGCGCACGATTTCGGTGCTGGTACGCGCGTGCGACAGCATATCCACAAAGTTGTACACAAAAACGGCAAAGCTGCACGCATCGAGCTTGTTCAGCTCGCTCAACATTTGCCTGCCGTTGTCCAGCCCCACTATCTTGCGAAAGTAGAGCGAAACGCTAATGCCGAAGCGTTGCAGCAGCCTCCTCAAAAGCTCCTCCTCGTGCTGGTTTTTCCCGCCCTCTTCTTCATCGTTGAGCCAATACTCGGGCGTGAGCTTCTCTATTTCGGACGGCATAAGCCCTGCAAAGATGGCGTTGCGCGCGTACTGCGTGGCGGTGGGCAGGATGCTGCAATACATTTCGTCTTCTTCAATCTTGAAAAATTCCTGCACGATTGGCGCAATCATTCGCCAGTGGTCGTACCGGAGGTTGTCGATGAGCAGGAAGGCGACCTTGTCGCAGCTTTTGAGGTGGGGAAATACCTTGACGTGCATCAGCTGGTGCGACATGAGCGGGCGCGCGTCGGAGGAGCCGCCGCCGCCGAACCAGCCAAGGTAGCGCTGGCTGATAAACTTGCAAAACTCGTTGTTTACCTCGCTGAACTGGCAGGTCAGGATTTCGCGGACGCTTTCGTCGCCGGACTGCCGCAGGTTGATGTCCCACCCTACCAGCTTGCGGTAGATGGCTATCCAGTCGTCAACGGTTTTGGCTTCGTTCAGTAGTTGCTCTATCCGTCCAAACTCCAAGCGGTAGTCGGCGGTAGACTGGTCGGAAATAATTTGCCTGTGGTGTATTACCTTTTTAATGGAAATAAGCACCTGATTGGGGTTAACGGGCTTGATGAGGTAATCTGCAATTTGCGAGCCAATGGCTTTGTGCATAATGTCTTCCTCTTCGCTCTTGGTAATCATCACCACCGGCAGCACAGGCCGTATTTCCTTAATGAGCTTTAGGGTTTCTATCCCGTTAATTCCGGGCATGTTTTCATCGAGAAAGACAAGGTCAAAGTTGTTGCTCTGGATAAGCTCCAGCGCATCCTGCCCGTTGGTAGCAGTATGAAGCGTGTAGCCCTTGTTTTCTAAAAATATAATGTGAGGTCTAAGCATATCGACCTCGTCGTCAATCCAAAGAATATGTGTGTTCATGATAATTCTTACTCAGCATTTTTTAAAACGTTGTGCTGAAAAAACGTATCGTATGCGCTGATTATCTTGCTTTGCTCAAAGAGCTCAAGGTTTTTTACCGTAATGGCAAACATTGAGTATCTTTCCATGTTCAGGTCTCGGAAGATAGCCGGATACGCTTTGATTTTTTTGTAATACGCCAGGGCTTCGGCAATCGTCTTGAATTTGCCCACCACAAGGAGCGCCAAATCTTCGCCAAATTTTCTGTTGTCCACCGTCAGCTCGTCGGCGTCAACATCTGCGTTGAACGATATAAAGTTAAACCTCAGCTGGTTTATGTTGACGTCCTTTCCAACCACGAGCGCCAGCTGGCTTTCGCCGTCTTCGTCGCTGTAGGGCACGCTTGGCGCTGCCTGCTTTTCTGCCGGCGGCGCTTCGCGCTCGCTGATAAGCGCAAGCTCCCGCTTCTGCACAATGCTCAGCATTTCCTGCGCAGCATTTGCCGCCTCCGTATTGGGGTAGCCTTTTACCACCTCTCCCAGCCCCGCAATGTACCGGCCAATGTCGCCGTTGCCGCCGGTTGCCATTACGTTCAGGAGGCTGAAGTTTGCGGCTATGCTCATCTCTGCGTACTGCGTCAAGCCTTGCTGCGACAAGCGGGCAGCGTCGCGGTACTTTCCCGCCTGATACAAATCGTAGGCGTCAACGTAAAGCTTGTTCGCCGCTTTCTCGTGCGCCGCCTTGTCCGAAACGTAAGTCGGGTCTTTCACGTACATGGTGAGCAGCTCGTCGGGGTACTCCGTAAAGAGCAGGTTTTTGTAGTGGTCGGCGCGCTTGGAGTTGCCCGCTTCGCTGTTGAGCACGTAGAGGTAAAAGTAAGATTCAAGCCGGTAGCGGTTGTCCGGGTAGCGCTTGAGCAGCGTCTCCAACATGCTTATGGCGTTCGGGTTGTCGCGAATATAGTCCTTGTACACCATGCCTGCGTCAAACATTGCTTCTATCACCCGCTTATTGGAGGCCTCCATCAGCGAGTCGGTGAGCGGCACGTTGGACAGGTAGTAGGTTTCGGTTTGGTTTTCGGGCGTTGCCTGCTGCTCCGGTGCGCCTTCCTCCTCCTCGTCGTCGGGCGACATGGCAAAGTTGGCCGAAAAGCCTTTGTTTTCGCGCCTCCAATCGTCAACCAGCTTTCGCTGCCCCCATTTTTTCCTAAACTCGGCTGCGCCCGAGCTAACCAGCTGCGGGTTGTAGAAGTACCATTTTCCGCTTGCCGGCTGCGCAAACGTCGGCGCGGCCGCTGTTGGCGCTTCCGCGCGGGCAGCGCGGATTTCTTCGTCGCGCTGCCTATTTTCTTCGCTAACCTTAGCCTGCGCAATTTGAGCCGCCACGTACTTTTCGCGGTCTTTTTGGCTCATGCGGGCAATGTTTTGCAAGCTGTCTTCCGTCTTGATAACGCGCAGGTTTGCCGCAAGCTTGCCAAGATTTTGCGCCTTACTGCTCACCATATCGTACTCGGGGTTCGCCTTGGGCATGACCATTGCCGTGCTGTCGTAGTAAGCCTGCGCCGCCTCGTAGCTGCCCTGCGCCTCAAAGTACTTGGCAAGCACAAGGCACGAGCGCATACGCTGCGGGCTATCGCTCTTGCTGTTGGCGGCGGACAGCTTGTAGTACGCTATGGCCGGGCGGGTGCGCTTGGCGTTCATCTCTATTTCCGCCAGAGCGTAGTATATCAAGTCTAAATACTCCTTGTTTTTTTCGTCCTTCACCATTTTCAGAAGCATCTTGCGCATCTCCTCGCCCTTGCGCCCCACCGACAGGAATGCCTTGTTGAGCCTTGCATGAAACTCAACGTCGTACGACGGCATCCGGCGAATAACGGAGGTGTAGTACGCTACCGCCTTAGCTGCGTTGCCCGTATGCTGGTAGAGCTGGCCAAGTATGAAGCGGTAGCGCTGCCGCGTTATGCCGCTGCGGGTGTTTTTTATGGCCTGCTCCACTTTGGGGATAGCTTCGCCGTACTTTTTCTCCCGAATGAGCAAATCGGCGTTCGCCTCGTTGAGCAGCTTGCCGTACTTTGGGGGGAATTTTTTATCGCTCCACAGGGCTGTCAGAATTTCCCGCTCACGCGCCACCTCGCCCTTAGCTCCTGCCACAATAGCCGACCGTATCCGCGCCTCGTATATCGTCGGCTCGTAGGGGTACTCCACCGCCACGTGGTCAAAGGCGAGGAGGGCAAGGTCGTACTCGTGCAGAAAAACGTTGGCTTTGCCGATGAGCAAGTAGGCGTCGTCGATAGAGCGGCAAAACTCGCGACGGTTGTAAAATTCCTGCTCTTCTCTGGTCAGCCGCTTGCCTTTTTTCAGCTCGGGTTTGGTGGTAATGGAATGTTTCCTTATCGCCTTGTCGGATTTTTCGAGCGTCCGCGACATTTCGGCGGTTACCATCGCCGGAATTTCTTTTGCCTCAAACGGAAAGATGGGGAGCACCTGCGTGTAGTCAAACGGGTAGTTTTTTGCCGCCTTTTTTATGCCCTCCTTGTAGCTGTCGTTAGCGTTGAAGTAAATATTGTAGTAGGCCGTAACGTTGTGGTACGTGCGCATTATCCACGTATTCTTCTTGATGGTGGCCGCTTTCAGCTTTTCGCTTGCGCTGCTCCATTTTCCCTCCGCTTTCTCAATTTTTTCGTCAACCTTCGACGTAACATCCTCTATTTTTTTGTTGACCTTATCCGTCTGCTTTTGCAAGCTCTTATCCGCCCGTTGCAGGTTGTTCGCAACGGAGTCGTTCGCGCTTTTTGCGCCGGCGTTTACCTTTTGCGCAGGCTGCCGCGCCTTGCTTTGCGCAAGCGCAGACGGTGCGCCGATAGCAGCGCACCAAAACAAAAATGTAAATATGAAATTTCTTACAAGCACAAAGATATTTATCCAAAATCTCCACTGCCGGCGTAGCTACGCCGTTCGGGCAAGTTCAAAGGTACGCAGTATTCCGACAACTACGACAAGCAATTACTTGGAGTTTGGTTAATTTGTTCAAAGGGGTATATTTCTAAATTTTGTCTTTGGGGAAATGTTCCCCAAGCTATGCCGGCTTGCTCAGCTACGCAACCCCCGCCGCCTCCGCAGGTCAACGAGCTGCGGGGATGGCGCAACGGCCGAAATCTGAAAAACTTTTCCTACCTTTACAACCCAGACGATTTACCAAAAAATTTTTATGCAAGAAAACATTCTACAGTTCAAAAAAATAGCGCTAACCGACTTGCCGAAAATAAAAAGCATAGTAGAAAAAACGCCTTACCAGTCCTGCCAGCTATCTGCCGGAGGGCTCTACTGCCTGTCCGAAAAGTACGCCACAGAGGTTAGCTTTAGCAACGGTTTTCTTTTCGTGAGGCAGCATCGCAAGGATTTTGGGCTTTGCTACTTCATGCCCATTGGCGTGGGCAACCTGCCGGAAGCCGCCCGCTGCCTGCTAACCAGCCACGCGGCAACCTGCGGCGGCGACCTCGTCCTTTGGGGCGTTGCGGACGACATGCTGAGCGACTTCCGCAGCGTCTCCAAAGCGTTTGCCGACGCCCAGCTCACGCCGGACAGGGACTGGGCGGAGTATATTCACAAATCGGAAAATTTGCTGACCTTATCCGGCAGGCGACTTCAGCCCAAGCGAAACGCGGTGAACCAGTTTTTGCGCAGCTACGGCCGCTACACCTATGAGCCGATTTCGCCCTCAAACGCAGAGGAGGTGTGGGAATTTCAGCGGCAACAGCTGGAGGCTGACAAGGCGCTCGAAAAAAATGCCAGCTTGCCGGAGCTGCCGAGCGAAGAAAATCGCTCCATTGCGCTCGCCTTAGCGTCGTGGGAAGAAATTGGGCTAACCGGCGGCCTCATCCGCATAGACGGCAGCGTCAAGGCATTTGCGTTTGGCTGCCCCGTTAGCGCAAGCACGTTCGACGTTATGTTTGAATCGGCAGAGCGTCGCTACAACGGTATTTTTCAGGCGCTCGAGCAGGAGCTTATAAGATGCCAGCTGAGCAATTTTCCGTACATAAACCGCGAGGAAGATTTGGGCATTCCCGGGCTACGGTTTGCCAAACAGGGTTTGCGGCCGGATATTTTGCTAATGAAGCACTCGACAAAAATCACCCCCCATTCCTTCGCCCGCGCACAGTAGAGGCGCACAACCGCGCGTCTCCGCCGCAAACCGAATCTCAACGCAGCAAACCTCCCGCCACTTCTCCGAGCATTGGGTGAATGTGGCGGGAGGTTTTTCGCTCCGCTCGAAATGACGGCGGCGGAAGCGTTGCCCGAATAGCAACAATTTTCATGGCCACAGGTTTTAGCCTGCGGCCATGAAAATTGTTGCTACTTATTTGGGAGCTATATAATTTCTTCGCTTGCGCTTACTTTTTGACGGCTTCGATTTTGTACTCATACTCGTAAGCGTCGCTCAGCAGGCGGTAGGGTTGGTGCGGCGGCCGTCCCCAGCTGTCGTCGCCGCCTACGCCGCGTTGCAGGTAATCGACGTTCAGGAATATCTCCCAGCGGGGAGTTACCTCGCAGGGGTGGCTATTCTTTTTTGTTACGCCAAAGTCGAGGTCGTTGGCGGAATTGTGCGCCACCTTTACGCTCAGCGGTTGCAGGCCGGTTATTTTCAGCCCCAGCCCGTCGCTGTTCGTCAGCGTCAGCCAGCGCACGTCCGTTTTGTTGCCGTTTTCCTGCGGGCGCATGTAGTCGAACTGCTGCTCGGCCACGCGGCTGCCGTAAATGCCGACGAGCGAAGATGTGTTCCGGTCGGAGTAGTTTTCCCATGGGCCTCTGCCGTAGTAGGTAAACGCGGCAAACTCGGCGGGCAGGCACATTTGCATACCGAAGCGCGGCAGCTCCGGCAAACCTTTCCTGCCGGCTTTCCATGCGGCTTTTACCCGAATAGCGCCGTCGCTCGAAACAACGTACTGCACCGTGTAGGGGCTCGAAACGTTGTTGAGCGTGTACTCCACCACAATGACGATCTCCTGGCCGGTGTTGCTGACCGTGAATTTCTCCAGCGTTTTATTTCTTCCGGCCAGCTGCCAAATTTGCGAAGTCTCCTGCATCCTGCTTCCGTAGTCGTTATCGGTTGGCGCGCGCCAGAAGTCGGGCTGCGGAGCCGAGGTTAGCAAGCGTTTGTCGCCGTACGTGTAGCTCTCCAGCGAGCCGCTTCTCTTGCTGAAAACGGCGGTTACCTCTCCCGCCTTCAGGACAATCCGGTTGTTGTCTTCGTGCGCCGTTTCAACGTTGCCCGACGGGGCGGGAGAGCTTTGCGAAAAATAGCCGCTCACGGGGAGGGCAAATTGCTCACGCGCCGCTTCGTGTCCGGCGGGCACCATCTCCGTTGCCGTTTTTGTGTAAGCGTATATGTTCAGGAAGTATTCCGCGCCGCTTTCCTTTTGCAGCGTCGGCAGGGGAATGGTTACGTCCTTTTTTGTGCCGGAGGCTTGGGCAATCGCCAGCTTGCCTTCCGCCGTTTTTTCGCCGTTGCGAATCAGCTCCCAGCGGAAATCGTATTCGCTCAGATTTTTGTACAGGAAGCGGTTTTCGACCGTAACCACGCCCTTAGCAATATTTTTGGCATGGAAGAGTATGTCCTGATACACCTTTTTTACCTCGTACAGCCCCGGGTGCGGCTTGCGGTCTGGGGTAATCAGGCCGTTGGCACAAAAATTCTGGTCGTGCGTATATTGGTACCCGCCAATGTCGCCGCCATACGCCCAGTATTTCCGCCCCGAATCGTCGGTGGCCTCAATACCCTGATCGACCCAGTCCCAGATAAATCCGCCCTGCATGTGCGGCGAGGTGGCGATAACGTCAAAATACTCCTGAAAGTTGCCGGTGCTGTTGCCCATTGCGTGCGCATACTCGCACATGATGTAGGGGCGGGTTACGTCGGTGCGGGCGGCGTACCGCTTCATGTTTTCGATGTGCGGGTACATTGGGCAAACAATATCCGTATTCCGGTTTTCTCCGGCCTGCTCGTACTGCACGGGGCGAGTGTTGTCCCGCGCCTTTACCCAATCGTACATGTCAAAAAATGCTTTTCCGTTGCTTGCCTCATTCCCCAAAGACCAAGCGATTACGCAGGGGTGATTTTTATCTCGCTCCACCAGCCGGATTACGCGGTCGAGGTGCGCCTCGCGCCATTCGGGGAAATTTGCCACGTTGTCGGGGCCATAGCCCAGCCCGTGCGATTCGAGGTTGGCCTCGTCAACGACGAACAGGCCGTATTCGTCGCACAGCTTGTACCACAGCGGGCTTTGCGGGTAGTGGCTGGTGCGCACGGCGTTGATGTTGTGTTGTTTCATCAGGGCAATGTCGCGGCGCATTGTAGCTTCGTCCTGCGCGTGTCCGGCGTAGGGGTTGTGCTCGTGCAGGTTTACGCCTCTTACAAGTATTGCCTTGCCGTTTACCAGCAGCTGCGCGTTCTTGATTTCCACCTTGCGGAAGCCGATTTTGGACGATGTTACCTCGAGCGCGTTGCCGCTTTTATCCTTCAGCGCAACCAGCAGGGTGTACAGGTAGGGCGTTTCGTTGCTCCACAGCTGCGGCGACGACACTTTGGAGGCAAACGCAAGAGCGGCTTCCGCTTCGGGCTTTAGCGTGGCAGCTTGGGCTTTCTTTAGCAGCAACTTGCCCGACGCATCCAGCAGCTGAACTTCTGCCTGAACGCTTGCCTCCGTTGTCAGGTGATTTTTCAGGGTCAAATCCAGCGCGAACAGCCCGTTTTTGTAGGAAGCGTCCAAATCGCCCCTTGCAAAGAAATCGCGGATGCGCACCTGCGCAACGCTGTACAGGTAAATGCTCCGGTCGAAGCCCGACAAGCGCCAAAAATCCTGGTCTTCAAGGTACGCGCCGTCGCTCCAGCGGTAGCCTTCGATGGCTATCCGGTTGGCTCCCTGCCTGACGTAAGGCGTAACGTCAAACTCCGCCGCGCTTTTCGTTACCTGACTGTAGCCAACGTACCGGCCGTTTACCCATACGTACATGGCGGTCAGCCCGCTTTCAAAGTGCAGATACACCCGCCGCCCGCTCCAGCTGTCGGGAACGTCGAACTCGCGCACGTAGCAGCCCACCGGGTTATCGCTGTGGTCAATAAACGGCGGGTTTCCGGGATGCGGGTAGGTGGCGTTTGTGTAAATCGGCACGCCGTAGCCCTGTATTTCCCAGTTGCCCGGCGCCTGAATGTTGCCCCATTCGGCAACGTTGTAGCCCTCCTTGTAAAAGCCTTCGGGCTTGTCCTCCGGTCGCTTGTGCCAGCTGAACTTCCACGTTCCGTCCAGCGACCGGTAGTAGGGCGATTGGGCGTAAACGTCGGCTATCGCCTGTTGCTCGCTGCCGTACGGCAGCGCGGTTGCCCGCGCCGCTTCCTTGTTTACCCCGAAAATCTCAGGGTTCTCCCACTCGGGGGTTTGGGCTTGCAGCGCTCCTATGGCGCAGGTCATTAAGCCCGAAATAATAAGCTTACGTTTCATAGAATGTCTTTTTTTGTTTGGTTAATTTGAATTTTGTTTGATTTTGTTTGGTTGAATTTGCTGTTTTATATGGTTTCCGCCACCGCCATTCCGAGCGTCATGCCGTCATTCCGAGCGCAGCGAGGAATCTCCCACCCCACCACCGACGTTTTGGACGCTTTGTTGTGGGAGGTTCCTCCACTCCGTGCGCTCGTGCCTCGCGCACTTCGGTCGGAATGACGGAAGGGGGGAATTATATTTTAATTTTTAATTCCTAATTCAATTGCGGCTACCGAAATCGGTTGCGCCGGTACGTCCGCCACGCCTTCGCCGTCTATTTGCCGCACGCTCTGGACAAAGAGGTGGAGTATCTGCCGGTTTTTCCATAGCTCCGTGTCAAAAGTAGGCTCCCAGTCGCCCACGCTGTACTCGGTCAGGTCGCGGACAGCCCAGCGGTTGCCCGGCGCGTCGGTACACGTTGCCACCGAAACCTTTTTCCCTCTCTCCTCGTCCCTGAAGATGATGGCTATCAGCTTTTCGTTTTCCGGGCTGCCGGCCACAATCTGCGGCCGGGATATGGGGATGGCTTTAGTGCCGCCGCCTTTCAGACTGAAAGGCGTTTTGCGGAAGCCGGTATTCAGGGTTTTCCAGCCGCCATCGTCCCTGTAGATGACGTGGTACTGCGGAACGCTGCTACCCTGTGCGCGGTAGTAGGTGGCAATGTAGGGCCGTCCGGCTCTGTCGGCGGTCATGGAGGTTTGGTTGATGAGCTCGCTGTTTTGCGGGATTTTGCAGACGTACTCCGCCGTTGCCGCCGTTATGGGCAGGTCGTACTGTTTCCCCTGCGAGTTTTCCCACGTTTTGCCGCCGTCGCGCGAGCGGGCGTAGCACATATCGTGGTTGCTGGCTACATCCGGCGTTTCCCGCCACACCCACGACAGGTGAATTGCGCCCTGCGCGTCCGTGCAGGCTTGCCAGTAGGCGTTGCGCTGCCCCTCGCCGTCAATCAGGTTGCTGTGCAGCGGCCGCCACTGCCCTGCCTGAACGCTGTAGCTTTTCATGGCCAAATTTCCCTTGCCCGACTGCCCGTCGCGGTACACGAACAGGAGGTCTCCGCCGGACAGCTTGTAAAATTCGGGGTAGGTAACGTGCTGCTCCGCTGTTGCCGTCATTGCCTGCTTCTTGCCCAGCTCGAGCGACAGCGGCGCAGCGCTCTTGGCGTAGCTCAGCGGACTCCCGTGATGATTCCAGCTCACGTGCAGGTATCCCTCGCCGTCGGTCATAATGCTGATGGAGCAATGGGCGTCGCGAATGTTCCCCGTGTGCTGCGTTTGGCGTACCTCCCATTGCTCCTCTCCCAGCTTTCTTTTCGCCAGGCAAAGGTAGCCGCTTGCGTCGTAGTATGCCATAAATTGGATGTCGCCGTGCGTTACCAGCGAATTTTTTCGGAAGATAACCGTGTTCACGGAGTTTCCTGCCCACGCCTGCGGGTGAGACGCTCCGGCGGCGGCGGGTAGCGCCCAAGCGGTTTGGAAAAGCAGCAAAAGTAGATATTTGTACATGCCGGTTTGGTTTTTATCGTTGCTACTCTCTTATCGCGTGGTCTTTGGGGAAGTCTGCGCCGCCCCACGCCTGTTTTGCCGTCCAGCTCTGCGCGGGGGAGGTCCAGAACGAGTGGCTCGCCGGCAGCCCCAGCGGGAGGAAAATTTCCGACGTCAGGTAGAGGCTGCCGTTGTTGGTGTACCAGTCCGCCAGCTTGGGCTGGTGGCCGGCAAAGCCCAGCTGTAGAAATCCCTTTTCGTTGAAGTTGCCCTCTGCCGAAAACATGCGCTTCATGGCGGCGGTCAGGGCGGCGCGCACCTGCCCTTCGGGGAGCTCATCCGGCAGGTACTCCTTCCAAGCCAGCAGCGCCAACGGCTGAAAAACGCCCATCCGGTAGGTCATGGAGCGGCCAAATACCGGAAACGAGCCTTCGGGAGAAATCATGCGCTCCAGAATCATCCCAAAACGCTGCATCCGCTTGCGGGCAACGCGGAGGTTATCCTGCACGACGGCGAGGTTTTTATCGCGCAGCAGAAGCTTTTTATCGACCAGCACGCTCAGGACTTGCACGTACATTGGATGAATAACGTAGCTGTTGTAGTAGTCAAAGGCAAAGCGTTCTCCGTCCGAGTACCACCCGTCGCCCACGTACCACTCCTCAACTTTGCGCGTGGCGCTGTGTATGCGGTACATGTCGTACTGCGCGTTGACCGAGAGTAGAAACGTTTCGACCGTTGCCGAAAACAACAGCCAGTTGGTGTAGGGCGGGTCAATGCGCCGCAGCTGCTGAAATTCGGCAATGTATCGCTGCTTGGTCAGCGTGTCCAGAGGCTTCCACAGCTGCTCGGGAGCGCGAAGAAAGCTGCCGGCAATGTACGCCGCATCTACCAGAGGCTGCCCTTCGTTGCGCCACAACAGGTAGTCGGGGCTGCCGGGGTTTACAGCGTGGGCGTAGCTTTTCAGCGCCCATTCGCGCAGCTGCCTGCGCTGCTTGCCCTCGCTCGTGTTGTCGTCGGGCAGGGAGAGCCAGGGGGCAATGCCGTCCATCAGGCGGCCAAAGGCCTCCATGTAGGACACCCGCTTGTCGCGTCCGTCCCAAGTGGGGCTTAGCTCCAGCTGCATGTTCTTCGACAGCTCGCCCTTGCTCATGTTGCTGAGCACAGGCGCAGCAATCTGGTAAGCCAAGTCAGCCCAGTACCGGCGGTCGTCGTCGGGTTGGGCAAACGTTGCCGCTGCCCAAAGCAACAGCAATCCGGTGGTTAACGCTTTACGGTGCATTTTTTTGTAGGTCTAAGGTGATTTTTATTCTTTTAATCTTCACATACTCTGCAAGCCTGCCGACAGGCTAAAAATTCGACAGTCAAAAGGGCAATCCTTGCCGTGTTTGCCCGGAAGCTATAATTTATGGAAAAAGCGCATGATTTTAGCGTGCGCAAATATAGCATTTTTATGTATATGCCGAACGAAATGCTAATTTTTTTTCTTGACGTGCAAATAAAAATCACCCGCCCGCCGTCATTCCGAGCGCAGCGAGGAACCTCCCACCCTGCCACCCACCCCTGTTACCGTCATACGGCAAAAATGGCGGGTGTTTCCTCCCCGGCGCGCGCTCGTGCCTTGCGCGCCCCGGTCGTAATGAGGGGGGGTGGGGGGGGGGGGGACACGATGTTCGGCGCAAGCCTCCCCTCTCCTTTGGAGAGGGGTCGGGGGTGAGGTCTGGGAGCGAGGTGTTGCAGATCGCTTGCATTTTTTCATTCCGTAGGAATGAATCGCTCGGTAGAAAAGGGGCAATGCTCTCGGCGCAACACATTCCGTTAGGAATGTGCCCACAAATATTTCGGAGACATTCCTACGGAATGTCGGGTTTGGTGGCAGGGATGCTTTTCTACCGAGCGTTCCATCCCTAGCGGGATGGCGCTTAACGCCACCGTCGTTCCGTCGTCATCTCGCGTCGCCGTAACAACCTCATTTCCACCTCATTTTTCTAACAAAAACAACCTCAGTAGCAGGCAGAAGTACGTACATACCGGCCAACCTCATTACCTCATTCGTCCATTTTGTAATGAGGTTGGTATTTGCCTGTACATCTCTCCCTGCGACTACTGAGGTTGTTTTGGTAGAGAAATGAGGTGGGAATGAGGTTTGCTGCGCAAGCCCCATTCCTAATTCCTATTCCTAATTTCCCATTCACCATTCCTAATACCTAATTCCCATTCACCATTCCTAATCCTTAATTTCCCATTCACCTTAGCGCTTGTACGCCTTTACCGTGCGGGCTTTGCCGTCTTTCTCCAGCCGGAAGAAGTACAGGCCTGAGGGAAGGTTTTCCAGCGCAATGGTTTCCTC
>JAITAP010000211.1 GCA_031284065.1 Prevotellaceae bacterium | reverse complement strand
TTTCGGAAATTTCTGCCTCACTTGGTCCAATATGACGACGATAAAATGGAAACATTTGTATTATAGTTAATTTTGTATATAAATTTGACAAAAAAAGCTGTTTTAAATTTAGATTTTTCATCTCTATTAAGCACACCGATTGGCTATGGGTTTCGTACTCGCCATCTAAAAGGCAGAGGAATCATCCGGCAATCCCGTATAGGAATTATCGCTCGGTAGAAAAGGAAAAATTTACCCCCGCCTCATTTGTAGCGACGCTTCCCCCTGCCGCTTCTCCACGCTAAGTATATGTCTTGCAATCCTTGCATTTTAATTCCGTTAGTTTGTCGAACCGCAAAGATACGATTTTTTTTATTAGCTGCTTTCTATTTCCCGGCAAGCCATACTGCGTTAGGTTTTCCGGCAGGTGCTGGTCAATGCCATTAATGATTTTTGCTATTTTTTCAGCGTTAAATACTCTTTCTATGCGCGCTATTTCATCCTCTACAGTTTGCCTATAGTTAGGTTGCTCCATTATCTGCTCTATTAAGTCAAAGTGGCTTATTTTTTTAGCGCTATCCCACCTAATCTCGCAGCGGTCGCGGTTGATGTATGCGTAGAGCATTTGGTCATCGCCAAGCATTTTTTCTATTTTTTCATCCAGAAGCTCTCTCCCGAGGCAGCTACCGCTGTCGTATATTGGTGCAAAAACACATTTCACCGCATTAACAACTAATTCGGTGTGCTCTTCTCCGTTGCCACCATGGCTATTGGGGATAATGAACCCCCAATTTTCTTGATGCCTGTCGCCATTTCCAATCAAGCTGTCAAAAATAATGGTTGTTACAATATGTCTCATTTCACCCTCCATGTTGTAGCTGCGTAGCGCCTGCTCAATGAAACGGAACGTGTACTTACAGTATGAACTTTTATCGTTCGGATTGTAATTGCTGTCGTACCCTCGCAAGTAGTTAATGATTTCAGAAAGCTTATTTCTATTTGCATCAACCATTGACTTGGAAAGGCAGCCTATTTTATTTTTGTTAATTACCACATCGTAATGCAACGTGTTAAATCCCAACTCTCTCCCAATATCTGACGCGATAATTTCAGACCAAAATTCATGCTTATACTCATCATTTGCTCGCTTGAGCGAAGTTTTGAAGTAGTACAAATTACCATCTTCAGGATTCTCAACAATAACTTTGTCTCGCGTCCCTCCCGTTTGAAAGTGAGGTTTCTCCTGCCACTGCGATATGTCATAAAATTTAATCACCCCTGCATTTGCTTTTAACAAGTAAAGGTATATTCTTAATTTTCAACTTTTCAACTCTCAACTCCCAAAGCGTCGTCCCTGCGGGGGCTTTTTACCGGTCAGTAGCGATTCCGAACAGTCTTAATTCCGAGCTCTCAGCTCTTCCCTGCGCCGGTCTTTTTCCTTGATGCTTTCGCGCTTGTCGTAAGCTTTCTTGCCTCTTGCCAGCGCAATATCCAGCTTGGCTATACCCTTTTCGTTGATAAAGATGCGGAGCGCAACAATCGTCAACCCTTTTTCCTTAGTTTTGCGCATGAGCTTTTGCAGCTCCCGCTTTTGCAGCAGCAGCTTACGGTCGCGCTTGGCGTTATGGTTGCTGTGAGCGCCAAAACGGTACTCCGATATGCTCATATTTTTTGTCCATAGCTCGCCGTTGATAAAAATGCAGTACGCATCGGCGAGGGCGGCCTTGCCCTCGCGAATAGCTTTTATCTCCGTTCCGGTGAGTACCATGCCCGCCGTGAACGTTTCTACCAGCTCGTAATCAAAGGAAGCACGCTTGTTCTTTATCTCTATGTTTGATGTACGGTGCATTGTGTGTAGTTAGGAATTTAGGGATGCTGCTATCCGGTAAAAATAAATTTCCATAGCCCATTTTTCCATCTGTGTGCTAATATACAATATGTGATGATAATTGATTAATAATTACGAATTTAGGCATAAAAAAGATGGTATTTCCATGTCGCAATTTTTAATTTCTTAATTTCTAATTGGTTACTGCGGCGCTATTTTGTATAGCCATACGGCAATAACGGCAAATAGAATGTTGGGAATCCACAGGGCAATGGCGGGCGTGAGCCAGCCTCCCTGCACAAACATTTCGCTAAACCGCTGAAAAAGGATGTATGCAAAGCTCAAACCCACCCCCAAGCCAATGTGCAGCCCCATGCCTTCCCTCATTTTGCGCGACGACAGCGCAACGCCGATAACGGTGAGGATGATGCTCGCCATGGGGTAGGCAAAGCGCTTGTGCTTTTCAATGAGCACCTCGTCAACGTTGGCCGCGCCTTGCAGCTCCAGCATGTCGATATACTCGTTTACCTCGCGGTACCCCATCGTTTCCACCAGCTTGCCCACGCGAACAGACAAATCCTTTCCTGTAAGGTTAATCAGCGTATCCAGCGCAGCTCCGGTGCGTATTACCTCGCCGCCGTCGCCAATGGTGCGTATTACGTAGCGCGACACATGCCATACGTTTTTTGCCGTGTCCCACACTGCTTCGTTTGAGGTAAGCTTCGACACCAAGCCCTTGTCGCTTACGCACTCCAGCGAAAAGTTATACGCAGTTTGGCTGCGGACGTTGAAGCTTTCGAGGTAGGCAAAATGGCCGGGCTGCGCTTGCCGGTGGATATGTCTATCTTTATTTTGGTACGGATTTTTAAGGTATTTTTCCTCAAAGTTGTACCTGCGAATGGAAGCCGGAGGAATTATAAAGTTTGCCAAGTAGCAGTTTGCCAACGCGATAAATATTGCCACTACTATATACGGCCGCATAATGCGCCCCATGCTGACGCCGGTAGAGAGCATTGCCACAATCTCCGTATGGTTTGCCATTTTTGACGTAAAAAATATGACGGCAATAAAGGTAAACAACGCGCTGAATATGTTGACAAAGTATGGTATGTAGTTGGCGTAGTAGTCGAGCATGATGGCCGAAAGAGGCGCCTGCTTTGTAACAAAGTTGTCAATTTTTTGACCGGTATCAAAAATAATAATAATAAACGTCATGCCGAGTATGGCAAAAACGTATGTGCTCAGGAATTTTTTAATAATATACCAGTCAAGTATTTTCATCAGCTTCTTTCGTTTAAATTCGAGTTGATACTTTTTTAGCCATATCTCGCTTCCATGCGGCAAACGTTCCGGCGGCAATGTGCGCCCGCGCCTCGCGCACCAGCCACAGGTAAAATCCGAGGTTGTGCAGGCTGGCGATTTGCGCGCCGAGCATTTCGTTTGCCGCAAACAGGTGGCGCAGGTAAGCTTTGCTGTACGCTGTATCTACAAAGGTGTGCGCCGCCGCATCTACGGGAGAAAAATCGCGCCCCCACTTTTGGTTGCGTATGTTGATAATGCCCTGCGAGGTGAACAACATGCCGTTGCGCCCGTTGCGGGTAGGCATTACGCAGTCGAACATATCTACGCCCCGCGCAATAGCCTCCAGCAGGTTTTCGGGCGTGCCCACTCCCATAAGGTAGCGCGGCTTGTCTTTTGGCAAGATTTCGTTGACCAGCTCAACCATTTCGTACATTTGCTCTGTCGGCTCGCCAACCGCCAGCCCGCCTATTGCGTATCCGTCCCTGTTCAGGCCGGCGGCGTGCTCTGCGGCAGCCCTTCGCAGGTCGGGGTAAACGCACCCCTGCACGATGGGGAAAAACGCTTGCTCAAACCCGTACTTTGGCGCGGTCGCGTCAAAGCGCCTCGCGCCGCGCTCCAGCCAACGCTGCGTGAGCAGCAGCGATTTCTTTGCGTAGGCATACTCTGCCGTGCCGGGCGGACATTCGTCGAGCGCCATGGTAACGTCTGCGCCAATGCTTCGCTGAGTATCCACCACGCTTTCCGGCGTAAAAAAATGCCGCGAGCCGTCGATGTGCGACTGAAACACGCACCCCTCCTCAGAAAGCTTGCGGTTGGCAGCCAGCGAAAACACCTGATAGCCGCCGCTATCGGTGAGGATGGGCTTGCTCCACGACGAAAATTTGTGCAACCCGCCGGCTTCCTCCAGCGTTTCCACGCCCGGCCGCAGGTAGAGGTGGTAGGTATTGCCCAAAATAATTTCAGCGCCAACCTCCTGCTCCAAATCGCGGTGAAAAACGCCTTTGACGGTGGCGGCAGTGCCCACCGGCATGAAAATAGGCGTAAGCACGCTGCCGTGCGCCGTGTGCAGACGCCCGCAACGCGCTGAAGTTTCGGAATCGGTATGGAGAAGGTCAAATTTCAAAGCCAACTTAACGCGCCGCTTTAGCCGCGGCATGTTTTTTTGTTGCAAATATACAACAAAGTTTTGACATAAACTTTTGCGGACTTTTCAACTCCAAATTCAAACTTGTTTATAAATAGTAGAGCAAAAACAGGTAGTATTTCCAAAATATTTAGTAACATTGCATCGCGATTTTTTTTTAATTCCGGCGTAATCGCTTAATGACATTTTGTTTACTTCGTAAAGCAAAGTTAACGCTTTCAAAGCTCAAAGCAGTAGATACGCTTAAATTTTTACTTTGTAAAATGAAATTTGAATTTTTTAACAGCATCCGGTGGGATGCTATCCCTTTTTATATCTACACGTTATACGGCATTTTTGCGCTATGCTGGCTCATTCAGCTATACTACTACCTTGTGCATTTTGGCCGTGTGCTTCGCTTCCGCTCCAAGTCCGGCAAGCGCAACGACGGGCAGCTGCCTGTATCAATTGTGATTTGCGCCAAAAATGAGCAGCACAACCTGAAAAAAAACCTGCCGCTGTTTCTGAAGCAGGACTACTCGACCTTTGAGGTGGTGGTGGTAAATGACGGCTCGACCGACGAAAGCGAAATGGTGCTTTACGACCTCAAGCAGCACCATAGCAACCTGCAAATTACAACCATTGAGCAGGACAGAAAGTTTGGGCACGACAAAAAATTGGCAATTACCGTTGGCATCAAAGCGGCGCGCTACGACTTCATCGTTTTTACAGAGCCGGACTGCGCTCCGCGCAGCGACAAGTGGCTCGCTGCCATCTGGCAGGCGTTTGGTCCTTCGGGCGAAGTTGTGGTAAGCTATTGCAGCGCTGATTTTCGCGGGGGCATAGCCGAGAAAATTATACGCTCCGACAGCGTGTTTTCGGCGCTTTTTTCGCTCCGCGCAGCCATTAAGGGAAAACCCTACCGGAGCTCCATCAAGAACATGGGAATAAGTCAGGCGCTTTTTTTCCGCAACAAGGGATTTGCCAGCTACAATGCGT
Organism: Prevotellaceae bacterium; assembly: GCA_031284065.1. Taxonomy (GTDB): domain Bacteria; phylum Bacteroidota; class Bacteroidia; order Bacteroidales; family UBA932; genus JAITMY01. Next base: position 1,580 of record JAITAP010000211.1, on the reverse strand, counting down.
ATCCGCAAAGCGAAGAAACCATCTTTTTGTGCCGTAACGCAAACCGGCAAAATACGCAGGTTACGCTTGCGCACGACGCTATCCTTTCATCATCGCAAAAGCTTACCTTCGGGCAATGGTTTCAGCAAAAGTGCATATACGCCTCGCTGCTGAATATGGGAAAACGCGGCAGAAAGCATGTTCATACGGAAATGACTTCGCGCGTGCTGCTTTTCCTTTGCGTTGCGGCGTTCATCGGCATTGCCGTTTTACGGCAGTCGTACTTGCCGCTCGCTGCGGCAGCCCCGCTGCTGCTCATTCGCTTTACTGCAAAAGTGGTTGTCTTTAGCAAGGCAACCAAAAAATTGCAGGAGCACGGCATAGCGGTATGGCTACTGATATACGACATCTTTTCGCCACTACTCGCGTTTGTTGCAAGCATGGCGCAACCAAATCTGCACAAAATTAAAAAAATCAAGTGATGCAGAAAGAAACCGACAACGTTGGTTTACAGCACATCGAACAAGCGCGCAAGGGAGATGCAAAGGCTTTCAACATGCTTATAGGCAGGTATTATGAAGGCATTTTGCTCCGGCTTAAGCAGCGGCTCGGAAATGTTGCCGACGCCGAAGATATTGCCCAGCAAACATTTGCCAAAGCTTTTGAGAATATAAACAGCTACTCCGACAAATATGCTTTCAGCACGTGGATATACAGCATTGCCAATAACTGCTGCATTGATTTTATGCGTAAGCGCCGAACAGGCAGCACCATTCCCATAGACAAGCTGGTGGAGGACGAGGATTTTAACACGCAAAACGCCCAGCTCAACCCGGAGGAGAATATGATTGCCGAGCAAAACATGGTAGAGGCGTCGCTGCTGCTGGACAAGCTCAAACCGCAATACCGACGTATCATTGAGCTGCGCTACCTTAAGGAATACGCATACGAGGAAATTGCGGCAGAGCTGAATATTCCCATCGGAACGGTGAAAACGCACCTGTTCCGGGCAAAAGAGATGCTGGTGAAAATGATTGTAAAAGCGCAGACAGCCGAAAGTTGAGTGCTAAGAATATACGGTGATGGCGAAAACAGGCTGACTTAACGTATAAACCGAACGCCACAAAGTTCTCAAGCGACTTGGAGAGTTTGTAGCCCCGAAAGAGCTGCATATTCTACAAGCTTTGGCAGGACGTTCCATATTTTACCGGGTAATAGGGGTATTTATCACTACTGACCGACAAAAAGTCCCGCAGGGACGACACTTTGGAGGCGGCAGCAAGTGTCGTCCCTGCGGGACTTAAGAGGAGAGCGCTATCGTTACCGTAGGCTAAAGCCTACGGTTAATCAAGTGTCGTCCCTGCGGGACTTGTTGTCGTTGCAACAAAGTCAATTACAGCAAAAAAATTCGTGTAGCTTGTGGACGGTAGCAATCTACGCAAAAAAATCTTGTATCAGGAACTTTCAATTGCCCTGCAAATTTTTTTTGCAAATGTAGGGCCTTGATATATGAAGCCGCTGTAAACCTGAACGAGCGCAGCTCCGGCGTGCAGCATGTTCAGAGCGTCCTGCGGGGTCATAATGCCGCCCACGCCGATAAT
>JAITAP010000168.1 GCA_031284065.1 Prevotellaceae bacterium | reverse complement strand
AACAACAAGGAGGAGAAGCACTACCAAACGATATTCTTCATCTTCTTTCGCCTGATGGGTCAGTTTGTGGAGGTGGAGCAGCACAGCGCCGTTGGCCGCGCCGACGCGGTGGTGGCTACGGACGACACGGTGTTTGCCTTTGAGTTCAAGCTCGCCGACAAGTCTACCGCAGAGGAGGCCCTGAGTCAAATAGACGAAAAGGGCTACCTGAAGCCCTACGCCGCCTGCGGCAAAAAGCTGGTGAAGGTTGGGGTAGAGTTCAGCGCGGAGGAGCGCGGGGTAAGCCGCTGGGCGGTGAAGCGCTGAAAGTTCGAAATTAAACAAAATTGCATTTTCAATACCTTTTAAATCAAATCTCATGAAACACTTTTTCCCTTTAGTTTTGGGCGTTGCGCTTGTACCGAGCGCATGTTTTTCCGAATCTCAACACCAACGCTTGTCGCTGTGGTATAGCCAGCCGGCTGCCGAATGGCTGGAAGCGTCTCCCATTGGCAACGGACGCCTGGGGGCAATGCTCTACGGCGGCGTGGATACCGACCGTATAGCGCTGAACGAAATAACCTTGTGGTCGGGGCAGCTTGACGAAAATCAGGAAAAGCCTTTCGGCAAGGAAAAACTCGCCGCTCTCCGCGAGCTGTTCTTTGCCGGCAAGCTTGCCGAAGGAAATCGCATCGCGTCCGAACACCTGAAAGGAAATTACAACTCCTTTGGCACGCACCTTCCGCTGGGCGACTTAAAGCTCAACTTTGTGCACCCCACTGGGCAGCTGTCGGGCTACAAGCGGGAGCTAAACCTCGAAAATGCAGTAAGCGAGGTAACCTACAAAGTTGGCGGCGTGCAGTACAAGCGCGAGTACTTTGCCAGCAATCCTGCCGATGTGATAGCTATACGGCTGTCGGCAGGCAAGCCCAAGGCTATTACCTTTGGCGTTGCTTTGGACTTGCTTCGCCGGTCGGAGGTGGCTGCTGCCGACGGAAAAATTGTTTTTTCGGGAAAAGTCGCTTTTCACAAGCACGGTCAGGGAGGCGTTGATTTTACGGGAGAAATAGCCCTTTCGGTTGACGACGGCAGCTTGACCGTCCTTAACAATACCCTGACGGTAAAGGATGCTACCGCCGTAACCATTGTGGTGGATGTGCGCACAAATTACAAAAGCGAGGCCTACCGGACGCTGTGCGCCGAAGCTGTGAGTGCGGCGCTGGCAAAAGGGTACGAAACGCTGAGAGCCGAGCATGTAAAGGATTACAGCAGCTTGTTTAGCCGAGCTGAATTGTTTTTGGGTAGCAGCAACGCCGAAGATCTCCCCACCGACCTTCGGATTAAAAAGGTAAAAGAAGGGCAAACCGACGTGGGGCTGGAGGCTTTATTTTTCCAGTATGGGCGTTACCTCCTGATTGCCTCCTCGCGGGCGAACTCTCCTTTGCCCGCCAACCTGCAAGGCATTTGGAACGACAACCGCGCCTGCCACATGGGCTGGACGTGCGACTACCACTTGGACATCAACACCCAGCAAAACTATTGGCTTGCCAACGTCGGCAACCTGCACGAGTGCCATCTGCCCCTGTTTACCTACACCAAAGACCTTGCCGTGCACGGCGCAAAAACGGCGCAAAAAGTTTACGGCTGTCGCGGATGGGCTGCCCACACCGTTGCCAACGTGTGGGGCTACTCCGCGCCGTCGCAGAGCATTGCGTGGGGGCTGTTCCCGGCGGCAGGCTCATGGCTGGCTTCACACTTGTGGCGGCACTACGGCTACACGCAAGATAAGGCATTTTTGGCAGCCGAAGCCTACCCGCTCCTGAAAAGCAACGCCACTTTCCTGCTCGACTACATGGTGGAAAATCCCAGCAATGGCTACCTGATGACAGGCCCAAGCATTTCGCCCGAAAACAGCTTCCGGTACAACGGCGAGGGGCTCTCCGCTTCCATGATGCCCACCGGCGACAGGCAGCTGGCGTTTGAAATCCTGACGGCTTGCGTAGCGGCTTCGGAAGTATTGGGGCAGGACGCAGATTTTGCCGATAGCCTGCGCAACGTCTTGTCCAAGCTGCCTCCAATGAAAATCGGCAAGAACGGCGCCCTGCAGGAGTGGTTTGAGGATTACGAGGAAGCGCAGCCAAACCACCGCCATACCATGCACCTCGTTGGGCTGTATCCGCTTTCGCAAATCTCGGCGGAGAAAACCCCAGACCTTGCAAAAGCTGCCGCCAAAACCATAGAAAACCGCCTGAGCGCTCAGGGCTGGGAGGATACCGAGTGGAGCAGGGCGAACATGCTTTGCTACTATGCCCGCCTGAAAAACCCGCAGAGAGCCTACGAAAACCTCCGCAGCTTGCTGGTAGAATTTTCGAGAGACAACTTGTTTGCCGTAGCGCCCGGCGGCGTTGCAGGCGCAGAGTGGGACATTTTTGAGTTCGACGCAAACCAAGCCGCCCCCGCAGGTATTGCCGAAATGCTGGTGCAAAGCTTCGACGGATACATTGAATTTCTCCCCGCCCTGCCGGAGCAGTGGGGCAGCGGTTACTTCAAGGGGCTGTGCGTAGAGGGCGGCGCCGAAGCCGACGTGCGCTGGGAACGCGGCGCGTTGCGGCAGGCAACCATCAGGGCAAACGTCGGCAACCAGTTTGCCGTAAAGCTGCCGACAAAGCAGTGCAAGCTTCTTCTCAACGGGAAACCGCAAGAGTATTCACCGGACGCAAACGGCGTGGTAAAAGTGAATTTAACGGCGGGAGATGTTTGTGTAATTAAGAATTAGGAATTAGCATGTTACGTCGGTCGGTCTGCGCTACCGCCCAATATTTTTCTTGCTTTTAAGATATTTTTTGCATTTTTACGATAAGTTTTTTTTGCGGTTTGCAAATCTTTCTTACCTTTGTGCCTAAGTAAAGAATGTAAGCAAATCACAATAAGGATTATTCCGTTGTGAAAACATTAAGTAGCCCTCGACTTTTGACGGGGGCTTTTTTATTTTCGGAGGCGCTCGTTCTGCAAAAACTCCCAAACGTCTAAATTCCCTTTGTAGCGCCGGTACTTGCGGCTACGCTTCCCTTTACTCCCGCTTCTAAAAACTTTTTGTACTGCCTGAACATAAAATCGTAAAATGGTTGTAAATTGCCTGTTTTCCGCGCCTTTTCCAATGCCATAATGTAAGAAATGCGGCTGCTTTTGAATACGAAGAAAACAGGCAAATCAAATAGCGTTAAAATATAGTTCATAAGTAGCCGGGATGTTCTGCCGTTACCGTCTGCAAAAGGGTGTATGCTCACAAATTGGTAGTGTGCATAGAAAGCCGCTTCACATTTTTCCTTGAATGTTTTTGCCGTTGCCTGCCGGTTGGCCATATCTTTTACAAGTGTTTTCATAAGCGCCGGTACTTTGGAGAAATCAGGAAAAAGCCGTGCCCCCGCGTGAACGTTCACAAGGCGGTAGTCGCCGCGCGCGCTATCGAACGTACCTAACGCCGTATTGTAAATGCTGCCGGTGTTTTTTACTACCATGCCCCCAATTTCCCGTATCAGAAGCTCTGTTATTGGGGCGTTTTCGGTGGCTTTATTGAGCGTATAAGCAAGAGCCTTGTGGTGGTCAACCACCATTTGTTGCTCGGCAAAAGGCTTGTTTTTGGCGGGTATATCCTGATCGAGCAAGCTATAAACCTGTCCCTCTGTCAGCGTGCTGCCCTCGATAGCCGTTGAATGGTAGGTAATAGCATAGCAGGTATATTTTTTCAAATCCGCCTGCCCGCGTGCTGCCTGCCTGTAGCCGGCAACCAGCTTCTCAAGCTTACTAATGCTGTCTGTGCTCATACTGGTTGAATTTTTAGCGACTTTCAAAAGAAATGTCCGGTGGTGATATTATTGTTACCTGCTGCAAAGATACGCATTATCTTCAGGCTGGGGCAAACCGCAGGGCAAAAAGCTGCGTGATAACAGAAAGCAAAGCCGATTTTTCTTTCACTACCGGTCAGCTAAAAAAATTCTATCAAAGAAATTGCTCCGGACAAGCTCCCCTTGCCGGGGCAAACTTCTACCTTTTTATTTCTCTACCTACTTATCAGGATTGATTTTGCAAAAAAACATCGTACCTTTGCGCCATATTTACGAGCAGGCGGCTTGAAAACACAGCGCCATTTTAGTTGGCCGGTAGTGGCTATTTTTATACCTACTTATTGGGATTGATTTTGCAAAAAAAACATTGTACCTTTGTACTGTATTCACAAACAGTCGGCTGAAAAAAACACAGCGCCGCTGCAAGCTTGTATCAACGCTAAAAATTATACCAAAAATGGCACATCAACATTCTCACCACGACCATGACCATGAAAGCGGGCATGACCATCACGGGCACGGGCATCACCACAGCCACCAGCTTGACATGACGCGCACCAGCCGTGCTTTTGTTATCGGCATTGCGCTCAACGTTATTTTTGTTTTGGTAGAAGTAGCTGCGGGCTTCATTACGGGGTCGCTGGCGCTGCTCACCGACGCCGGGCACAACCTTGCTGATGTGGCGAGCCTCATCATTGCGCTGCTGGCGCTCAAGCTGGCCGCCGCCAAGCCTAAGGCGCAGTACACATACGGCTACAAAAAGGCAACCATTTTGGCGGCGCTCGTCAACGCGGTGATTCTGCTGGCAGCCGTTGGCAGTATCGCTTACGAGGCGGTGGAGCGTATGCTTACCCCCGTGCCGGTGGAGGGCGGCGTGGTGGCGGTTGTAGCCGGCATAGGGATTGTGATTAACGCCGTAACGGCGCTGCTGTTTTTCCGGGACAAGGATAAGGATTTGAACGTGAAGGGAGCCTATCTGCACCTCGTTGCCGATGCGCTGGTTTCGGTGGGGGTAATGGTGGCAGGCATTGCGATAACGTTCACCGCGTGGTACTGGCTCGATAGCGTGATAAGCATTGTGGTTGCCGTTATTATCTTTGTCGGCACGTGGTCGCTGCTGAAAGACACCGTGCGCCTTAGCCTCGACGGTGTTCCGCAAAACATTAGCGTGGGTGAGGTAACGAAAAAAATATTGAGCGTGCGGGGTATCATGGGTATTCACCATCTCCACATCTGGGGATTGAGCACCACGCAGGCTGCGCTCACTTGTCACGTTGTGCTGCACGACGAGGCTTCACTTGCGGAGGTGTCGCGCATCAAAACCGATATTCGCGCAGGCGTGAAGCCGCTGGGCATACAGCACTCCACCATTGAGGTAGAATCTAACCTTGAGGAGTGCGATGATAAGGAAGCCGACAGCTGCAACCGGCAGTGAGCCAATCGCCGCCGAAATTTGAGAAGGGAATAAGGGTGAAAATGGGTTGCGTGCTTTTTGCGCTACTAAGGGAACTTTGGAAAATAAGGGGTTCTCTCCCTTGACACATTTGCCCTCGTTTTCAAAAGTTCCCTTAGTTGAGCGGGTTTATCCCACGATACATTTGCCCTTATTTCTTTACTCAACTTTCGCAGGAGCATTTATGCAAATTACAGCTATTTATTGGAAACTAAGCTCAGCCGGAGAAAGGGAAAATGGCGGCAGGTAAGTATCTTTAGCCGGTCTTTATCACTATGCCCTCTCTTTTGATTTCTGCGATAAGCGGATCTCCGTCTCGAAAGTATTCGGTAGGGTAGGTTTTTGATTCAATGCGGACGTATGGCGGCTTTATTCCAATGTAAGGGAATAGCTTTCTATCTATAAATCCCACTCCGGTAAATTCATCTGCCACTAGCGCCACGTCAATATCAGACCACTCGTGCTGCGTGCCTCTGGCAAACGAGCCGAACAAAATAGCGGTATGCAGGCGAACTCCCTGCGCCTCTACTTCGCGCGTATAGCTTTCGGCTATTTTGATTGCATCATTCTGAGTAAGCATGTTCTTATTACGCTGCAAAGATAGATGAAAACACACACCCAAAAAACCGCCGCCCACCTAGCGTAATGGCAGCATCGTTTGAAGTATCTGTTCGATAAATGCCGTTTGCACATTTTCCATCTCTGACTTGTCATAGATAAATAGTAATGTGATTTTATCCTGTGCAACTTCAAAATAGAAAATTATTCTGCCGCCACCGCGCTTACCTTTTCCTTTGCTTTTGATGGCTATACGGACTTTTCGGCAGTGAGGAAATATCTCGTCGCCCATCATTGGATTTTGCTCCAATTCCTGCAAAAAGGCAAGGTAATCCGTCTTCAATGACGGATATTTTTTGCTCAATCTTTTTAGCGCCTTTTCAAATTCAGGGGCAACTTCAAAGTTCATACGCTAATTCATAAGCCGATTTGAGGGTACGTTTGCTTTCCCGTGCCTCTTTCATTTCGCTGAGTCCACGCCGGATGCTTCGTGCAATCTTGTCGGCTTCCTTGTAGGCGAGAAACTTTTTGTATTCTCGCTGCGACATGGTGACAGTCATCTTATCCATTTCCTTTTGTTTTTAACTTTACACCGCAAAGATAGATGAAAAATTCCATACTACCCACTCCCCCAACAAAAACCGCCCCGCAAGAATTTATACCAGCATGTTGCACCCCCGCGCTATGGCGTGGTCAATGCGTCCCAACACCTCAAAGGTTCCGTCGGCGTGCAGCCGCCCCAAGTCCTGAGTCTCGATAAACGCGCAGGAGTTTTGGTTGGCCAAATCAGTAACGTTAATTCCACCGGAAACGCCGGTTGCCGCCGGAGAAAAAGGGTTGTGCAGGTCGCGCAGCGACACGCGCATCCAAGGAGGCGTTAGGAATCGCCCGTTGCCGAGCGAGTACGCCTGCGACAGCAGCTCCGTCATGCCGTACTCCGAGTGGACGACCTCTACGCCAAAGCTGCGGCACAAGCTCCGGTGCAGCTCCTCGCGCGGCATTTCCCGCCGCTTTCCCTTCATGCCGCCCGTTTCCATAACAGTAAGGTTGGGAAACCGGAATTGGCGTTGCTCTGCCAAATCCAGCAGGGCAAAGCTCACCCCAATAAGAATAGCTTGCTGTTGCTGCCGGTGCAGGAGCGCAAGCCGCGCCGCCAGCTCGTCGTAATTATGCAAAAAAAATCCTCCCAGCGGGTGCGCGCTTTGCTCCACTAACCGCTCCGCCATGTACACCAGCGACGAGCCTTGCCGCTCGGCGTAGCCCGGCAGCAGCGCGAGTATGCAGTATTTTTGCGGAGTTCCGTAAAAATGCTCAAACCCCCGCAAAAAAGACTCTTCGTACAGCTGCACGTCGGTTACGTAGTGGCGGCTTGTTTCCGCTCCGGTAGTGCCGCTGCTGGTAAAGGTGATTTGCTCTTTTGCATTTTTGCAAGCAACGCGCTCCGTCTTGAAAAATTCGATGGGCAAAAAGGGAATCTGCGCCGCGCACTTCACGTCCTCCGCCCGCACGCCCATGTACGAAAGGTAGCGGCTGTACGGCTCGCACGCCTGCGCCTGCCTGTAAAAAGTAGTAAGGCACGCCTGCTCAAACTCGGCGGCGGCGCTAATGGAAAAAATTGAATACGTTTCTTTCATGAGTATCTTCGCTTGGCGTACTTTGCCAATGGCGACTTTTTGCCGTTAAATTTTTGGAGAAAGCTCCCCGCTGATACGGCAGAGTTGCTCCACGTACTCGCGCGTGTTGTAGAGGCGCGGCACCTTGTTCTGCCCGCCCAGCTTTCCGCGCCGGTTCATCCAGCGGTAAAACGTGCCGCTGCTGAGGCTGCGCACAATGGGCATGTTGAGCGTAGTGTTGTTTTTTCGCTTGGCCTCGTAGTCGGAGTTGGCGGCGCAGAGCGCTTGGTCGAGCAGGGTGGTAAACACGGCAAGGTCGGCGGGCGGATGCTCAAACTCAATGAGCCACTCATGCCCGCCTTTTTCGTCGCCGCGCATGAACACCGGCGCAACGGTGTACTCCTTAATGTCGGCGTTGGTTGCCAGACAAGCAATGCGCAGCGCATTTTCGGCGTTATCCACCACCAGCTCTTCCCCAAATACGTTAATGTAGTGCTTGGTTCGTCCGGTGATTCGTATTTTGTGCGGGAACAGCGAGACAAACTCCACCGTGTCGCCAATTACGTAGCGCCATAGCCCGCCGGTGGTGGTAATTACCATGGCGTAGCTCACGCCCGTTTGCACGTCGGCAATGGTGCACAGCGTGGGGTTTGCCGTGTCGAACGTGGACATGGGGATAAATTCGTAAAAAATGCCGTAGTCGAGCATAAGCAACATGCTGTTGTCGCTCAGGTCGTCCTGAATACCGAAAAATCCCTCCGAAGCGTTGTAGGTTTCGAGGTAGCGCATGTCGGGCGAGGGGATAATGGCGCGGAACTGTTCGCGGTACGGCGCAAAGCTCACCCCGCCGTGAACAAAAAGCTCCAGCTGAGGCCAAATTTCGAGCAGGTTGCTCTTGCCCGAGTAGCGCAGCAGGTAGCGCATCAGCACCAAGTTCCACGAGGGCACCCCGACGAACTGCACCACGTTTTCGGTGAGCGTTTCCTCCGCTATCCGCCTCACCTTTTCCTCAAAATCGGCAATGAGCGCCACCTCCTTGCTGGGCGTGCGCACCAGCTCGGTAATAAGGGGCGCGTTGTCGATGAGGATTGCCGACAGGTCGCCGCAGTAGGTATTTGCCCCCACGCTTGTAACCTGATGGCTTCCGCCGAGCGTAAGGACTTTGTTGGTAAGGATGTTGCTTTCGGGGTAGCGGTTGAGGTAAAGCATCAGGATGTCCTTTCCGCCGCGGTAGTGGCAGCCGTCCAGCGAGCGCTGCGGCACGGGGATGAACTTGCTCTTTTCGGTGGTAGTTCCGGAAGACTTTGCAAACCACTTGACCTCCTCGCTGCACAGCACATTTGCCTCGCCCCGCATCATGCGCTCAATGCAGGGGCGCAAGTCGCCGTAGTGGTGCAGGGGAACGCGCTGTAGGTACGCCTCAATGCTCTTTACCGACTGAAAATCGTAGCGGCGGCCAAATTCCGAATCCTTTGCGCCCTCTATATTTTGTAGCAGCTGACGCTCCTGCACCGCCATCGGGCTCTTACGGAAGCAGTCTATCTCCGTCAGGCGGCTTTTGAACATCAGGTTAAATATGGAATTTATAATCGACATAAAATAGGTGGCATTTATTCTTAACTTCTAAGTTTTAGCGTTTAGACAATTTTCTAAAATGTCGTCCCAACTCTCTTGAAACCTGCTCAAAAGACGGCAAATCGGCGATTTGCTCTTTGATGGAGCTCTCCCAGCGAGTTTTGAATGTAGGCAAAATATTTTTAATTCTGCTTTCCAGATTTTCCGGATTTAAGCCTTTATATTTTGCTTTTGCCTCAAATTCAGCAATATAATCGCTCATTTCCATTCTTTCAAATTCTGATAAATACCATAAATCGTAAAAATCACGAGGTTGCTGTCGAGATAGCAAAGACCGTAATTTTTCCGTCATTACTTCGGGCAGCGAATAGCATTTTACCAACGAATTAATATGGTCGGAATAGGTTGAAAATAAGGGCTTTGTTTCGAGAGAAAATTGTAGAAGCTCGTTTCTGGAAATATCTACTTTTACCCGTTTACCTGCCCCGCCTAAAGCGCCGTTGTAGCTGATAAAAAAGTTGATATTGCCGGTTTCGTGTTCGCCAAACTCGGTGATTGACAACGATATATTTGCCTCTTCTTTGACAAAACCAAAAGAATTTCCAAAAGCCGCTTTAATTTCCTCATTGTTTCTCGTGCCATCCAACAGCGTAAAATCCAAGTCTTCCGAATGGCGATAATCCTCAAAGTAGAATTTTTTCAAAACAGTTCCGCCCTTAAATGCAAGAATTTCAGATAATAATTCATTGTGAGCAATGCCTGTGAGTATCCACGAAAGAATGTAATCCTTTTCAATCTGCGTGTCGCGCACACCTTTTTTTCGCGCTTTTTGCTGTATTTCTGCCGGTTGTATCATATCAGGTTAAAATTGCCGATTTAATTGTTTCTACGTCAATATTCTGCTGAATACTCCACCGAGTAAGGATTTTACCAACTTTTGGGGCTTCCGTATCGAGTAGCGCAATGGAAAAAGAACGCTCTTTTTGCAGCGCGTCAATAATCGGAGTCTTAATTTCCAATAATTCAAGCAAATAACCTAACCGCTTGATAGCTACCTGCGCATCAAATCGCAAGGCGTACTGTAGCAGCGTTTCATAATTTATTTTGTCCTTTGCCATAAAAATGGCTTTGGCAATTTCCACAATTCCGCCTGCATAATCGGGTTTGTAGAGGCAATCCACTATCGTTTTTTCCAAATCGCTGCAAAACACCTTGTTGAAGTTGTCAATCCATACCCTCTTGTAACCGAAAAAGTGCTTTTCATTGTGGTAAATAAATTGAAATTTTACGCCTTTGATTGTTTTTTCAGACGGCTTAATGCGTTTGCTTACAACAATCTGTTCTTTTAGTGAGGGTTGCGTGATAAGTTGGTGGATTTGCAAGGCAGAGTAATAGCCAATATAGAAATTACCCTGCACGAGCGGCTCTGCCAGCAAGTGCCAGTCGGGCATAAAAGTTTCGGAATTTTGCTCGTAAGGGATTATGTAATACACGCCATCGCAGATACGCATAAGTAGTCCTTCATCAACCATACGCTTTAATTGCACTCTGATTTGTATTTCCGACAAGTTCGAGAACAAAGAATATACATCCTGTAAGGCAAACCATCGTTTGTCTTGGCTGTTGATTTCAGCAAGTATTTTGGCTGAAAAATTGGCAATATTCTTATGTTTCGTGTTCATTATGTTACAATATTCATAACTATTGGGACATGAAACGTATGTTTCTGTGCTTTGACATTCTGCCATGCGGTTTACTGCGCAAAGGTATTCCGGAATGTTGAAAAAAAACGGGAATTTGCCTACCGCTACCATCCGGAAATATTCCCAACGCCTAACCCCTAATTAACTTCTCCAATTGCTCTTCGAGGGAGGCGATTTTGGCTTCGGCGTCGCGCTGCTTTTTGCGCTCCAGCGCCACGATGCTTTCGGGTGCGCTGCCCACAAATTTTTCGTTGCCCAGCTTTGCCTGCACGCCGGAAAGGAATTTCCTGAAGTACGTCAAATCGGCCTCCAGCTTTTTGCGCTCCTCCGCCACGTTTACCATGCTGCCGAGCGGCACGTAAAATTCCGTCGTTTTCACCAAAAACGATGCGCACAGCGGTTCCGTGTTTTCCGCTACGCTCGCCACCTGCGACGTATTTGCCAGCCTGCCTACAATGGCGGACGAGGCGGACGAAAATTCTCCCCTGAAGAGGAGCGTCAGCGGCTCTTTGCTCGGAATGTTCTTATCCTTGCGGATGCTGCGCAGGTTGGTAACCACCTGCTTTGCCTGCTCAAAGCGGCTCAGCGTCTCCTCGTCAAACTCCTGCGCGCGGGGCTGTAGCGCCGTCATGATGCTCGCGCCCTCCGTGCGCTCCGCGAGGTTTTGCCACAGCTCCTCCGTGATGAACGGCATGAACGGGTGAAGGAGGCGCAGCATAACGTCAAAAATGTTGAGCGTGGCGCTGTACGTTCTTTTGTCGATTTGCCGCCCCTGCTGCGGCTTGATAATTTCGAGGTACCAGCCCGAAAATTCGTCCCAGTACAGCTTGTAGAGCTCCATGAGCGCCTCCGAGAGGCGGTACTTGTCGAAATCGTCGGCTACGCTTTGGAGCGTTTTGCACAGGAGCGTCCCAAACCACTCCACCGCCACCCGCGCGTGCTCGGGCTGCGGCTCGCTGTCGCTCGGCTCCCAGCCTTTTATGAGGCGAAATACGTTCCATATCTTGTTGCAGAAGTTGCGCCCCTGTTCGCACAGGCTTTCGTCAAAGGGGAGGTCGTTGCCGGCGGGCGAGGTGAGCAACATGCCGAGCCGCACGCTGTCGGCGCCGTACTTTTCTATCAGCGCAATGGGGTCGGGCGAGTTGCCCAGCGACTTGGACATTTTGCGCCCCTGCTTGTCGCGCACAATGCCGGTGAGGTAAACGTTTTTGAAGGGGTAGCCGCCTGCCCACTCGTACCCGGCAATAATCATGCGGGCTACCCAGAAGAACAGAATTTCGGGGGCGGTAACGAGGTCTGCCGTGGGGTAGTAGTACTGCAAGTCCTTGTTGGGGTCTGCCTCCGGATGCCCCGCCACGTTGGGGTCGAACACCGAGACAGGCCAGAGCCACGACGAAAACCATGTGTCGAGGCAATCCTCGTCCTGCCGCAGGTCGGCGAGCGTGAGGTTCGGGTTTTTGGTTTTTTCTTTCGCCGCCGTCAGCGCCTCTTCGGCTGTTTCGGCAACCACCAGCCCGCCCTGCGGCAGGTACCACGCCGGAATACGGTGTCCCCACCACAGCTGCCGCGAAATGCACCAGTCCTTAATGTTCTCCATCCAGTGGCGGTAGGTGTTTTTGAACTTTGGCGGGAACAGCTGCACGTCGTCGTCCATTACGGCGGCGAGCGCAGGCTCGGCGAGCTCGCCCATGCGCACAAACCACTGCATGGAGAGCTTTGGCTCAATGGCGGCGTTGGTGCGCTCCGAAAAGCCAACCTTGTTGGCGTAATCTTCCACTTTCTCCAGCAACCCCGCCGCCGCAAGGTCCAGCTCCACCTGCCGGCGCACCTCAAAGCGGTCTTGCCCCACGTAGAGCTGCGCCTTTTCGCTGAGCGTGCCGTCGTCGTTAAAAATGTCTATCGCCTCCAGACCGAACTTTTCGCCCAGCATGTAGTCGTTAATGTCGTGCGCCGGCGTAACCTTGAGGCAGCCCGTGCCAAATTCGGGGTCGACGTACTCGTCCTCGATAACGGGCGCCTCGCGGTTGATGAGCGGCACCACGAGTTTTTTTCCTTTCAGCCACCTGTAGCGCTCGTCGTTGGGGTTGATGCAGACCGCCGTATCGCCAAAAATGGTTTCGGGGCGCGTGGTGGCAACCACAATGTAGCTCGGCTCACCCTCCGCCGGAGGGGTTGCGCCGCTCACGCGGTACCTCAGGTAGTACAGCTTTCCCTGCTGCTCCCTGTAAACGACCTCCTCGTCGGAGAGGGCGGTTTGCGCCTGCGGGTCCCAGTTGACCATGCGCACGCCGCGGTATATTTTCCCCTGCCTGTACAAATCGACAAACACGCGGATAACGCTGCGCGAGTACTCCTCGCTCATGGTGAAGCTGGTGCGCTCCCAGTCGCACGAGGCGCCCAGCCGCTTGAGCTGCTCAAGAATGATGCCGCCGTGCTTGCGCGTCCACTCCCAGGCGTGCTCCAGAAACGCCTCGCGGGTGAGGTCGGTTTTTTTCACGCCTTCGGCCGCCAGCTTTGCCACCACCTTTGCCTCCGTAGCGATGGAGGCGTGGTCGGTGCCGGGCACCCAACAGGCGTTTTTGCCCAACATGCGAGCGCGGCGCACCAGCACATCCTGAATGGTGTTGTTGAGCATGTGCCCCATGTGCAGCACGCCGGTTACGTTGGGGGGCGGAATGACTATCGCGTAAGGCTCACGCCCGTCGGGTTTGGAGTGAAACAGCTTGTGCTCCATCCAGTAGGCGTACCACTTTTCTTCTATTTCTACAGGCGAGTAAACGGATGCAAGTGTGGACATCAACTAATTTATGATTTAGGGGTTACAACAACTTATTTTTAAGGCGCTCTTTTCACCTTGCCGCCTTAAAAGCTACGCGCAAATGTACACAAAATTCCCGAATTGCGCACAGACAGGCAGCCCAACTTTCGCAAGCGTACTTCGGGGTTGCCACATTTTGAAAGAATATGTAAGAAGAATGTTGATTTGGTAGGACTTTGTTGCAACGAGAGCACATAATAAAATTTTGAATTTTGAATTTTGAATTTTGAATTGGCTGACGCCGCGCCGTCCCGTAGGGACGGAATGTTGGTAGAAAACACGCCACCCCCTCTCATTCCCCGCCCCGTAGGGACGGAATGTAAAAACAGGACGGAAGAAAAAAGGTGTAACGATGGCATTTTCTACCACCATTCCGTCCCTACGGGACGGGCGCATGTAGAGACGCACGGCGTGCGTCTCAGCGACGAAACGGCATGCAATGGCGTAGCGCAATGCGCGGTGAGACGCACGGCGTGCGTCTCACCGACGAAATGACATGCAATGGCGTAGCGCAATGCGCGGTGAGACGCACGGCGCGCGTCTCTACATGCGCCCCGGACAAAAAGGGTAGCATCCGCCCTAACCAGAGAGATGGGCTATTTTTAGTGAAAACAAAAAATTGATGAATGATGAAAAAGATTATTTTTTGCGCCCTTGCCCTTTTGGTTGCGGCGGGCGCGGCGTACGGCCAAAAGAAGAGCGTAGCCGTAGCGCCCACGCTCGGCAAGGCGGTGAACGACGAAATTAAGAGCGCCATACAGGGCGCTCTTGAG
>JAITAP010000164.1 GCA_031284065.1 Prevotellaceae bacterium | reverse complement strand
CTCGTTGCAACAAAGTCATTCTATACTCATAAATGTACAGCGCAAAATAAAAACAGCCCGGAAGTTTTTCCGAGCTGTTTTGCTTGTTGGCAGGTAAGGCTGCCGTTGATTTTGCAACTCAAGGATTCGCTATAGCCTGTCCTTAAGGGCAACGTTGAGCTTTATCAGCAGCGACTGGTAGTGGGACTTTTCGGCTCCGGAGAGCGCCCCGATTTTGCTCTTCAGCAAGTCGCGCGATTTGATTGCCAGCGTGGTGAGGTAGGCGTCGGTGTCGTCTATTTGCTTCACGTTGACCCTGCCCTGAAACCCTTGCCCGGTTTTGCCAAATTCGTCATTCTCCGATTGCTCCATGAGCGCCGCCACCGAGCCAAGCCCGTTTTCCTCCTCGTAGCTGCGGAAGAAGTCGGCGTACTGCGCCACCACGCCGGTTTCGTCGAGGCCGTACAGCACAATGTCATCCACCATAGCGTAACCGGAGGTTGGGAGAGATGTTGCTGAGGCCTGCTTTTTCTCCGCAAAGGGCGATATAAACTCGTCCACCATGGCGATTTGCAGCGCCTTGTCGGCGGCGGAGGGCTTTACTCCGCTCGTGAGGCTTTTCCACGTAGCGTTGTAGAGGTCGCCGGTGTACTCCTCTACGGTGTAGGGGTTGTTGGCGTACTGCGCGGCAAGTATGAGGTTGCCAATTTGCGATTTGAGCGCCTTTACCACCACGTCTCGGACTCTGTAGGACATGCTAACGCCAAGCGGGAGCTTTTTTGTAAAGTCCGGCTTGTCTATCCAGTCCAGCGAGCGGTACTCGCTGAGCACCCAGTCCAGCGAAGCCTTTTGGCGGGCTTTGGGCACAACGGCGTACTGCACGTCGTTGGTGCCGCGCTTCACCTCCGTGAGCTTTATGCCGCCAATGTTGAACGACACGTTCCGCAGGTACCGCGCGTACTGGTTGGCTATTTGCGAGTACAGCAGGTTGGTGTGCGTGTAGTCGTTGTCGGCGGCTTCGGGAATCCACTTTTCGAGGTTGTCGAGAATGTACTGCAAATTCTTTACTCCGTAAGCGCCGGCTTTGATGTTGTCGTCGCCAAGGTCTTCGGTGAGGGCGGTGGGGTCGTAGGTGGCGCTTATTTGCTGGCGGCCGTAGCGGTAAACGGGGTCTCCGGCGTGCTCATCTACCCACGATTCGAGCGCGGGCGCTTCCTCCCACTCGTCTTTTTTGTCGGAGAAGTAGGTGTAGGCCCACTTGACGAGAAATTCGTCGTACACGCCCAGAGTTGGCGGGGTGAGCTTCACGCCCTTGTCTCCGGGCTGAGCTACGTAGTTGAAGCGGGCGTAGTCCATGATGCAGGGCGTGGTGCCGTACTTTTGGGTAAACGCGGCGCTGCGGAGCGAATCGACCGGCCACGCGCTGCTGGCAGCCATGTTGTGCATAAAGCCGAGCGTATGCCCTATTTCGTGCGAAATAACGTAAACGAGCGATTCTTTTATAATATCGTCGGGCATTTTGGCGCGGCGCACGCGCTCATCTACCTGCGCGGTTTGCACAAAGCGCCATGCGTTGATGAGCTGCGAGATGTTGCTGTAAACGATTACGGAGGCGTTGATAATTTCGCCGGTGGTGGGGTCAACCCACGAGGGGCCGTAGGCGTTTGCCGTGCCCGACGGCAGGTAGCGAACGCAGGAGTACTTGAGGTTGTCGGGGTCGAACGCCGAGTCCTGCTCGGCGGTGGGGAAGTACTTTGCTACGACGGCGTTTTTGAAGCCGACTTTTTCAAACGCTGCGTTCCACGCCTCCACGCCCTCCTTTATTGCAGGCTTCCAGAGCTCGGGGAAAGCGTCGTCGATGTACCACACAATTTGCTTCACGGGCTCTACCAGCTCGCCCCGCTTGTAGGCGTCCGCGTCTTTGGGGACAAGGTTCCAGCGGTGCGCCAGCGAGTAGGCGTAGGCCTGGTCTTTTTCCAGCGAGTAGCGCGTTCTGTTGTGGTTAAAAATGCCCACGCGGGAGTCGCTTATGCGGGGGCGCATTTTTTCTTCGGGCAGCAGCAAGAGGCTGCGCGTAGCTTTTATGGTGTAGGGCGCGTCGTCGATAACCTTTAGCAGCCCCAGCAGGCTTGCCGAAAGCCCGTAGGTGATGGTTGACTTTATGCTGACGTTGTCGTCAAACGCCTTTACTTCGCCCAGCGAGCTCTCGTCTTTCTTGAAAGAGGCGTTTATTTTTATCAGCCCGCCGGACAAGTCGCCCGGAGTGGCCTCAAAGATTTTGGAGTTGCCCGCAAAGAGGTTGGTAACCTCTATCACCACCGCCAGCGAGTCCTTGCTCACCGCCTTGACGGGAAATCCTGCGAGGCGCGGGCTGCCGGAAACCCTGCTCACGCCGGCCTTGAGCTCCTCCACAGGGTTGGCCGATACGTTGATGGAGAGGAGGTAAACAGTCGAGTCCTCCTGCACAAACTTTACGTGGTTCACGCCTTTGGGCTTGTGCCCTACGTCGGCGCCCATAGAGGCGGTTACCTCCGTAACGGTGGAGGCAATGAGCATTTCCCGGCCAAGCGTTTTGTAGGGAATCTCAAAGTAGAGCTTGCCCTGAACCTTGTGAACCGTAATGAAGCTGCTTTTGGCGGTTTCCACCGGCTTGTCCTTGAACAGCTTTTCGTAGGGGGTCTGCTTCTTCTCCAGCTTCTTGGCGCTTGCCGCTTCTATCTTTTTCTTTTTCCCGAAAGAAAACAAGCCGGCGTTGGCGTCCGGCGATGCCGCAAGCATTGCTGCGGCTGCGGCCAACATAAACATGAAATTTTTCTTCATTTTGCTTAATAATTAATGGTTGAAATTTGTGCCTTCTCCTCGCCGCACGTTACGCGCAGCCCCGTTGGGGAAAGCGGGTTAATAAAAAAAAACTATTCAAAACAGCACGCTACCAGAGCGTACAGCAGCATGGACGATTATTTTTGCTCACTTTTTTCCTCTGATGCTACAAACATAGCAAAAAAATATGAACTGCATAGCATTTGTAAAGCTATAAACTTATCAAGAGCCACGACGAAGCGTTTTCCGACCCGTCTCGCAGGTCGCTGACCTGCGGATATGCAAGTATTGCTTTTCAGGCAGGGCGCATAGCCGCAAATACCTTTCGTTTTCGCAGGGCGTTGCCCTGCGCTATTGATAGCGGGCTTTCAGCCCTAACTTTCAATTTTCAACTCTTCAACTCACTCCGCCGCTATGCCAAAGTGTTCCTTGAGGTATGCTTTTACTATTGCGTCCTTTGTTCGCATGGCCGCTGCGCCTGCGGGACCGCCGTAGGGGAAGCGGGCGTCTGTCGCGTGGTCGTAGGTGTACAGCTTGGTGTTGGCCTCTACCTGCGCGTAGAACGCTTCGCGCTCGGCGGGCGTGTGGAAGATGATAAAGGTGGCAAAATCGGCGAGATCTTGCTCCAGCGTTCCCTTGTGGAACTCAAATTCCACCAATTCGATGCCTATCATACTTGAGCGCTCGTAGGCGTAGTAGCCTTTTCGTCCCATCTTCAGGATGCCGCGCCCCAGCCACGGGGTAGCGGCGGTATCCTTGCCTACGCCTTGCCAGTACTTGGCGTACACGCTACCGTCCAAGTAGGGGTAGTTGATATTCGGCTTGTTGACACTGGAGTAGATGACAGCGCCCACGTCGGTGGCGGCCTTTTCGGTGGCGGCCTTAACGCCGTCGGGGACGAACGGAACGCGGGGGTTGTTTATAAGAAACTCGATAAAGAGCGAGAGCAGCTCCTCCTGCAGGCCGGGCGCGGCGGTATCAAACCGCTCGCCAATGTTGCCCAAAACCATGTACCGGTCAGTAACGTTGCCCGTTATGGCGATGTTTTTTGTCCAGTGGACGTTGCTTATTTCGTCGTCGTACGTGTAGGTTACGATGAGCGAGTCCACCAGAAAGACGTTGCGCGGCATGTACTCCTTTATGAAGCCCGCGGGGAAGAGGCGAAAGACTTTCTCCTCAATGTAGCGCACTATACCCGGCACGCTGCCGAAGTCGGTAACTTTGGTGTAGGAGAGCGCCTCGCCAAAGCCTACGGGCGAGTAGTCGGAGGGGAAAAAGTCCCACTCAAACCCCACGCCGTACGCCTCCTCGTAGCGGGCCATGCTGTCGCGCAGGGCGCCCTCCGCGGCGTTCCTGTCGGCAAAGAGGATGGAGACGTCGGCAATGTCCTCCGGGCGGCAGCCCAAGAGCAGCGTTGCCGCCGACAGGGTGTAAAATATGATTCGTTTCATGGTAAAAAAAAATAGCCGGTTTATATGATTTCGTAAAATTGTCGCCGCTGCCTGCCAATTCCCCGCAGGGGGATTGGCGTAGCACGGCGCAGAGCTCGCAGGGCGTTGCCCTGCGCTAAATGATTGCGCCCTTTCAGGGCAGGGCCATTCTCCGTCATTTCGAGTGGGGCGAGAAATCTCCTACCTATCCACCAAAACCACTCGGAAGAGGTTATACCTCATGCCCCAACCCTGTTAGTGCGTAGCGTGATGTTAGCATTTAACACAATCCTTCGTCCATTAGGTGAAACATCTCTGCTGAGTATGTACCATAGATAATATCATAGAACAAAACACCAAGAGAATAATAAGGATCAGGCAAGGCATCTATAAATCCTATAACAGCTGTAAGTATTAGTTCTTCGTCTCCTGTTTCTAAATACACCTCACGTCCAATGCACAGCATTCCCCATAAAACATCACCAGCCGTTCCATCTATGGAGAGGATACTGCTAAAGCCGCAAATTTCACCTAACACATACATACACTCCACACAAGGACAATCCTCACCATCAGGACAATCATAATAAGGATTAGAGGAATTTTGTCCTGAAGAATTTGTTTTTATTTTCGCTGCCTTGGCACCGGATGGAGCTTGTTTTGTAAACTCTATGATATACAGCGTTGAGATTTCAATTTTTCGTTCCTCAACAGTAAGGCTTGCGTCGCTGATGATTTTTTGGTAATCTACGTTACCACCTAACTCAAACCGACCGTCAGCCCCAATTTCAATATACTCTGCCAAGTATTTGCGACCTCGAAAGATGCTCGCTTTATCCACAGCTGGCGGGTTTTTCGTCAAGCTGCGAGTAGCTTCTTTTGCCTTAGCTTTAGCCTCCTCGAGCGAAAATGTTGCCGGTATCAGTTCATCTAACACGCTAAAATCGTTTGCTTGCAGCTTGGCAAAAAAACTTTTCAGCTCTACTTGGCTGCTTTGCTCTACCGAACTTACTTCAGGAGCCTCGCTTGCGCAACACACAAACACTACAAGTGCACAGCATACCATTACAATGCGCACAGATTTTTTAGGATTTTGTTTTTTCATGATGTCCAGAAATTAAATAATTAAATAAAATTTGTAAAGTAAACAATACTGCTGCAAATTAACTCCTCCCCCACCCTCCCCTCTGTGGGAAAGGGCGGGGAGGGAGCGAATACGGCGACTTTTACCCCTCGTACCCCAAACAAGGTTTGAAACCTTAATTGGGGTAGAAATGGGGCTGCGGGTTTAGTTAGCGTAAATCTTGGTGTTTACCGTGATTGTCCATTCCGGGTCGCTACTTGGCTCGCCTGTTGTTTGATTAAACTTGCTCTTGGGGCACACCTTAAAGGTGATGGGCGTCTCTGCCGCAAGCGTTTGTCCGGTAGCAGAGAGTCTCACATACCCTGCCGCAACGTAATTACCATCAACAGACACGGTGGCGGCTGCTTGTGTACCGTTTGCTACAACCTCCAGCGCACCGGCAGGCGACACGCTGCTCAGTACCACCAACAGGGGGTCGCCATTGTTTTCGTCAGGGCTGTAAAGCCGTGGGGGACCGTTGCTTACTACCAAGTTGGCAAAATGTCTCGCTTGCGTCACAGTGCTTGCCCCAACTACGAGCCTGCGGCCAGAGGCGTTGGGCACTAATTGCGATTCTTCGTTCTCAAGTTTGGCTATTCCGGTAACGGAAACTGTTTCTACGGTAAACTCCTCCGCTAAAAAGTCGTCCT
This sequence comes from Prevotellaceae bacterium, assembly GCA_031284065.1. Classification (GTDB taxonomy): domain Bacteria; phylum Bacteroidota; class Bacteroidia; order Bacteroidales; family UBA932; genus JAITMY01. The sequence goes on along the minus strand of JAITAP010000164.1, from coordinate 564 downwards.
TTGTGCTGTTGGCAGAGTAGATGTAAAACTTTCCTGTTTCGCCCACTTGCGAGTGAGACGATGAGTCGTTAATAATGTAGCTATGTGCGGTAACAGTATAGCCTTTTGAAGCGCTACCTGAGGTTTTCGCTTTTATCGGGCTACCCGAGTTATTGGTAACACCACCATCACTGACTTTGGGAATAAAAGAACCGTTGGTATTCTCCGCTTCTATATGCACATCGTATATATATACGAGCGTACTCCCAACAATCTCATAATCATACGAAAAAGGATTCTTTTCAGTTCCATCGGAGTAATACCCTTTGAAGTTAATCCAGCTAACACCCATTCCCCCTCCAAGTGTCGCTATGTAAGGTGTAGCTACCGTAAAGGTATTCGTACCGGAAATTCGCCTTTCCCAGATATTTGAGGTAATTCCTTCGGTAGGCACTATCCCTATCAACTCCTTAATAACGCTGTCCTGCACTACAGGAAATTCCTTTTGGGCAATAAGGTCTCCCGCTGCCTTCACCGTAACCCGAACAACAGCGGGGCTAATCTCGCGCTTTTTGCCGGTAATGG